>JAEZID010000193.1 GCA_023416195.1 Pseudomonadota bacterium
ACCCTCAGCGTCCGCCTGTCCGTGCGCATGGACGACGGATCGCGGCGCTCCTTCCCGGCATGGCGCTGCCGCTACGACGACACCCGTGGCCCCACCAAGGGCGGCATCCGCTTCCACCCCAGCTCCAACGTGGAGGAAGTGACCACGCTGGCGTTCTGGATGACCTTCAAGTGCGCGGTGATGAACCTGCCCTACGGCGGCGGCAAGGGCGCGGTGAAGGTCGATCCGCACAGCCTGTCCAAATCGGAGCTGGAGCGCCTGTCGCGGGCCTACGTGCAGGCCTTCGCCGGCATGATCGGCCCCGACCGCGACATCCCGGCCCCGGACGTCTACACCAACTCCATGATCATGGGGTGGATGGCCGACGAGTACAGCTCCATCGTCCGCCAGCCGAGCCCGGCGGTCATCACCGGCAAGCCCCTGCCGCTCGGCGGCTCCCTGGGCCGTGACGACGCGACGGCGCGCGGCGGCTTCTACCTGCTGAAGCATCTCGAAGCGGACCTGGGCCTCGCCGGCTCGGCCAAGCGCGTGGTGGTCCAGGGCTACGGCAACGCCGGCTTCCACATCGCCCGCCTGCTGCACGCCGACGGCTACCGCATCGTCGGCCTGTCGGACTCGCGGGGGGCCATCGTCTGCGAGGACGGGCTGGATCCCCTGGCGGTGCAGGCGGCGAAGGAGCGCGGCGGTTCCGTGACGGCCTACACGGAGGGCGGTGCACGCGCCGTCAGCGAAACCGAGCTGCTGAGCATGAACTGCGAGGTTCTGGTGCCCGCCGCCCTGGAAGACCAGATCCACAAGGGCAACGCCGGCTGCATCCGGGCCCGGATCGTTCTGGAACTCGCCAACGGCCCGGTCACCCCGGAGGCCGACCGCATCCTGGAGAAGGCGGGCGCCATCGTGCTGCCGGACATCCTGGCGAACGCGGGCGGCGTGACGGTGTCGTATTTCGAGTGGGTGCAGAACCGCCAGGGCTACTACTGGAGCCTGAACGAGATCCATGACCGCCTGCGCACGATCATGGAGACCGAGGGCCGCCGCGTGTGGGACATGCGCTCGTCCAAGGGCATCTCTATGCGCACGGCCGCCTATGCCCACGCGCTGGAGCGGTTGTCCAGCGCCATCGCCGCGCACGGGACGCAGCCGTTCTTCATCGGCTGACCGATGCGACGCAAGGACGGGGGCCTGCGGGTCCCCGTCCTTGAAATAGGAGAATTCGTCGGGCAGCGGTATAGTCCACGCGTTGCCGGCGCGTGCCGCCCCGAAAGACTGCCCTGACATGCCGTTCTTGCCCGCCAGCCGCGCCATGGGAGCGTCGTTCCCCGCCGTCTTGACCGGACGGGACATGCTCGTGCTGTCGCTCGCCTTCCTGGCGGCCTATCTGCCCATCGACTGGCTGACCTTCATCCACCCGCGCCCCAGCCTGAACATCACCCCATGGAACCCGCCGGCCGGGCTGTACATGGCCCTGCTGCTGTGGACCGGGTTTCGCGGCGTGCCGATGGTCTATGCCACGCTGGTCCTGGCCGACCTGGTGGTGCGCGGGCATCCCGCGTCGATCGCGTCCCTGCTGCTGTCGAACCTCGTCATCGTCGCCGGCTATGCCGCCGCCGCCGACGTCCTGCGCCGCCGCGTGGCGATCGATCTGGCGCTGAACAAGGTGCGCGACGTCGGCTGGCTGGTCGGCGTCACCTTCCTGAGCGCCGCCCTCGTTGCGCCGGCTTTCGTCGGCGTGTTCGCCCTGGACGGTGCCCTCGCCACCGCCGACCTGCCGATGCTGGCCTTTCAGTACTGGCTGGGGGACGCCATCGGCATCGCCGTGGTCACCCCGTTCCTCCTTCTCCTCTACCGCCCGGAACGGACACCCGCCTGGAGCATGCCGAGGACGCCCTCGGCGGCCCAGACCGCCTCCATCGCGGCGGCTCTGGTCATCGTCTTCCTGCCGGTCGGCGAGGGCCAGTTCAACCTCTTCTACGTCCTGTTCATCCCCTTGGTGTGGGTGGCCGTGTCGCAGGGGCTGTCGGGGGCGGTGCTGGCCGCGCTGGCCATCCAGAGCGGCCTGATCGCCGGTTTGCAGGCCATCGGCTTCCCCTTGCACGCCGTCATCTATCATCAGACGCTGATGCTGGCGCTGGCCATCACGGCGCTGTTCCTCGGCGCGCTCGTCAGCGAGCGGCGCGAGGTCGAGGTCCGGCTGCGCGAGCACCAGGCCGAGTTGGCCCACATCGCCCGCCTCGCGGTGACCGGGGAGATGGCGTCGGCCCTGGCCCACGAGCTGAACCAGCCGCTGCTCGCCTCGATCAGCTACGCGCGTGCCGCCCAACGGGTTCTGGAGGGCAGCGACACGCCGCCGCGCGCCCAGGAACTCATCGACAAGGCGGTGATCCAGGCGGAGCGGGCCGGCGAGGTGATCCGGGGGCTGCGCACCTTCCTGAGCAAGGGGGCGCTTCAGCTGGCGCCGGAATCGCCCGCCGAGATCGTGCGCGAAACGCTGGCGCTGGTGCGCGGCGATGCGGCCTACAACCGGGTCCAGCTGCGGGTGGAGATGACGGAGCCGCTCCCCCTCGTGGCGTGCGATCGCATCCAGATCGAGCAGGTCCTCCTCAACCTCGTGCACAACAGCATCGAAGCCATCGCCGCGTCCGGCAGCCCCGCGCGCGAGGTCGTCCTCCGCGCTCGGGCCACGGCCCCCGGCGGCGTCACCTTCACGGTCGAGGACACCGGACCCGGCGTGGCGGCCGACATGATCGACCGCCTGTATTCGCCCTTCGCCACCACGAAGCCGGCGGGCATGGGGCTCGGCCTGCCGATCTGCCGCTCCATCGTCGAGAGCCACGGCGGCCGCCTGTGGCTGGGCCAGACCGGTGAGACCGGCTCCATTTTCCACGTGTTTCTGCCCGCAGCGCCCCCCGATGTCCGGCCGTCTCATGACCGAGCCCAATAAGCCTTTCACCGTGGAGCCGACCGTCTTCATCATCGACGACGACGAGGCCGTTCGCGACGCTCTGGCCGCTCTGGCCGAGGTGGCCGGCCTGTCCGTCCGCACCTTCGCCAACGCGCTGGAGTTCCTGGAACGCTACGGCCCGGAGCAGCCGGGCTGCGTGGTGGCCGACCTTCGCATGCCCTTCATGGACGGTCTTGAGCTTCAGGAGGAGTTGTCCCGGCGCGGCTGCGGCCTTCCGGTCATCATCATCACCGCCCACGGCGAGGTGAGTTCCGCCGTCACCGCCTTCCGGGCCGGAGCCGTCGATTTTCTGGAGAAGCCCTTCGATGACGGCGTCTTCCTGCGCCGCATCCACGAGGCGTTGCAGCGCGACGCCCACCAACGCCGTGACCGCTCCGCGGCGGCGTCGGCCCTGGCGAAGCTGGCCCTTCTCAGTCCCCGCGAACGGGATGTCGCCGAACTCATGGTCGAGGGCTGCGCCAACAAGGCCATCGCGACCCGTCTGGGGATCGGCGTCCGCACCGTGGAGACGCACCGCGCCAACATCCTGAGCAAGCTCGACATCCGCACGATCGCGGAACTCATGCGTCTTTGGATGCACACGCACGTTCAATGAGGCGGCTCACTCCCCTTCGTCTTCGAGGGTGACGTAAGGTTTACCAGCCCCGCTGGCCCAGTGGCGAAAGCGTAGAACGCCGCGTCCTGTGACGCGGTCGCAACGTGTGGCTAATTTGCAGCATTTGTATAAAGTTTTTCGCAATCATGTCTGACTATCGCCCTATTACGCCGACCTATAGTCCGCGTGCAAACGGAACCGCGTCGGAGTGGCGGTGGGATGGCCGGTTCTCCGGCCGATGCTGAACAGTCCGCTGCTGCCGGCGCCGTCTGGCGACGCTGTCCGGGGCTCCGCCGCGAAAATCCGACGTCGGTTCCAGAAGTTTATACGCACGCACAAAGTAGAAAGGCACAACGATGGCCGACATTTACGTCTCGACGACCGGCTCGGATTCCAACGCCGGCACCCAGGATTCGCCGTTCAAGACGATCCTGAAGGCCTCCCAGGTCGCCACGGCCGGCACGACGGTGCACGTCGCCCCCGGCACCTATCAGGGTGGCTTCAAGACGACGACCAGCGGCACAGAGTCGGCGCCGATCCATTATGTGTCGGACGTGAAGTGGGGCGCCAAGATCGTTCCGCCGGCCAATTCCACGTCCGACACCGCCTGGAACAACCGTGGCGCCCACGTCACGATCGACGGGTTCGAGGTCGACGGTTCGGGCAGCTACGGCGGCACGCAGTGGCGCTGGGGCATCTACACGGGCGGGGATCAGTCCAGCATCGTGAACAGCAAGGTGCACGACATCGCCCGCAACACGACCGCGCTGGGCGATTCCAACGGCGGCGCCGGCATCCAGGGCGACGGCTATTACGGCGGAAGCGATTTCACGCTGAACAACAACATCGTCTACAACGTCGGTCCGGCCAACACGACCAACGGCCTGATCCACGGCATCTACATCTCCGCGCCGGGCACGGTCGAGAACAACCTCGTCTACGGGGTCCCCGGCGTGGGCATCCACCTGTGGCACGACGCCCACCACATCGACATCCTGAACAACACGGTGTTCAACAACGGGGCGGGCATCCTGGTCGGCGCCGGCGACTACGTCACGGGCAACGCCCCGGCCGACTATGTGAACGTCGTCAACAACATCGTCTACAAGAACGCGCAGAACGGCATCACCGAGCAGGGCACCACCGGCTCGCACAACACCTACGTCAACAACCTCGTCTACGGGAACGGCAACAACTGGGACCTGGACCCCGGCAAGACCCACACCGGCACCATCTCCGCCGATCCGAAGTTCGTGAACTACATCGCGACGGGCGGCGGTGACTACCGCCTCGCGGCGGATTCGCCGGCGATCGACGCGGGCAAGACCCTGACGCAGCTGACCACCGACCTCGACGGCGTGTCGCGCACCCAGGGCTCCGGCTACGACATCGGCGCCTACGAGTACAAGGCCACCACGACGCCGGCCCCGACTCCGGAACCCACGCCCACCCCGACGCCCACCCCCACCCCCACTCCGACCCCGACCACGGGCATGACCAACATCGTCGTGAACGCCCAGGGCACCCCGGCGGGTGGCGTGAACGCGCACTTCACCCTGCTGGTGGACGGCAAGAAGGTCGGTGAAGGTGTCACGGGCACAACGGCCAAGGACTTCTCTTTCGACGCCAGCGTGACCGCCGAGCAGGCCCACAAAGTGCAGGTGCAGTTCGACAACGACGCCACCATCAACGGTCAGGACCGCAACCTGATCGTCAACAAGGTCACCATCAACGGGAAGAGCGTCCTGCCGACCGACAGCATCGTCACCTACGACAAGGGCGCACTGGACGGCAAGGATGTGGTCGCCGGTCAGTCGGGCCTGTGGTGGAACGGGGCGCTGGTCGTCGGCGCCGACGAGAGCTACTTCCCGGCGGGCACCGGCACGGCCCCGACGGCGCCCTCGGCCGGCGCGTCGACGATCGTGATCAACGCGCTCGGCTCCCCGGCGGGTGGCGTGAACGCGCACTTCACCCTGCTGGTGGACGGCAAGGAGGTCGGCGAGGGCGTCACGGGCACGACGGCCAAGGACTTCACCTTCAACGCCGACATCGCCTCCGGCGCCGGGCACAAGGTGCAGGTCCAGTACGACAACGATACCCACATCGACGGTCAGGACCGCAACCTGATCGTCAACAAGGTCACCATCAACGGCAAGAGCGTCCTGCCGACCGACAGCATCGTCACCTACGACAAGGGTGCGCTGGACGGTCAGGACGTGGCCAAGGGCCAGTCGGGGCTGTGGTGGAACGGGGCGCTCGTCGTCGATGCCGACAAGAGCTTCTTCCCGGCCACGGCGACCACGGCGGCCACTCCGCTGGGTGGGGCCGACCAGCTGAACGTCTACAGCCACCTCGTGGCCCAGGGGCATTCGGTCGAGGGCGCCGACGCCCTGTCCGCCGCCTCGGCCGACGCCATGGCCCATGGCGTTGATTTCAGCGCTTACGCCGCGGGCGATTATGGGATCGATCCGCTGCACCACCAGCTCGACGCCGCCTGAAGCTCGGCGGACACTGGGAACGTATCTGCATGCGGGGAGCGCCTTCGGGCGCTCCCCGTTTTGCATTTTGAGGGCTCCGGCGGCGGCGTCCATCCGGCAGGGCGTCTGGGCTGAACCTCATCCTTTCCGGTGACAAGGCATCATCCCCGACCGGAAATGGTGATGAGCCCGGCCGGGAATAGGTACGGACGCCACGGTTTCCCCGTGCGCCGATCCGCCACATTGTGAACTGTTCCTGGCCGTCGCCCTTTCATAGAATGGAAAAAATCAAGAAATCGAATTCTGTGATGGTGAGATCGCTACACTGCCGTTCAAGGCTCTCTGCGCGCATGCGCTTTCGCGATGATTTGCAGGCATAGCCATCGCCATTGTCCATCAAGGCACGTATTTATGGAAACTTTTGCCGCGCCGCCACGAAGCCTGTCCAATGGATGGGGCTGCGGCGTCGATCCGGAGACGCTGCAATGCAGATGACGAATGCGATGCGATTAGAGCAACACAGTTCCGACGGCATTTGGAGCAACGGCATGGTGAACGCCAGCCTGCGCGGAATATCCGTGTCAGAGGCCGAATGCGTTCTGGCCAACATCTGGCACCGCGTCGAGGAATATGGAGCCGACGCGCCGCGGATGCAGTTCGATTTTCGCCGCGACGGAAGCATCAACATCCAGTTGTCGTTCACGGATCCGGTGATCGCGGCGCTCGTCTTGAACGGGTTGACCACCGGCACGGACGGCCGGGACCAACGGAAGGCCGCCTCGATCCACGCGCCGGATCCGATGGCTCCACCCAGTTGAGGGATCGAAGCCCAGGGCAGCCTTGCACCAGCACGAAAAGCGCCACCCGCTGGACGCAGCCAGCGGCGGCGCATTCTCGTAACCGCGACGACTGTGCAAGACGCCCTATGGTTCAGTTCAATGGATGTTCGTTGAAGGTCAGATACACGGCTTGCGTGCGGTTGGTTGCGCCCAGCTTCTTCAGGATGTTGCGAACGTGCACCTTGACCGTGCTCTCGCACATGCCGAGTTCGTGGGCGATGATCTTGTTGGCCTTGCCTTCCCGCATGCATTTCAGCACGGCGATCTGACGGGGGGTCAGCCCGTTCTTGCGATCGTCGCCACGGACCGCCTGCTCGGAAATCGCCCGCTCGGGGCCATTCGGCGGCTCCGGTGCGGTTGTTTCGTCCTGCATGATCCGTTGCAGGAAGGTGGTGGGGATGAAGGTCCCTCCCGCCCCCACCAGACGGATGGCCTCCAGCGCCACCGAAAGCCCCACGGTCGTCGGGATGTAGCCGCGCACGCCGAGACGGAAGGCGTCGAGCGCGGCGCCCGCTTCCTCGCGGTCGGCCAGGATGATCAGCGGCGTGTCTTCAAGGAGGGCGACCAGCCTGCTCAACTCTGAATGAAAATGCGGGTTCGTCGACGCCGTCCCGCTGAAATGGCACAGCACAACGTCGGGAGCGGTTGCGCCGCCAAGCATGGCTTCCACGTCGGCGACCGACGCGGCGGTCAGGACGTGCAGGCCCCGATCGCACAGGTTAAGGCTGATCGACAGGCATTCGCGCGTCAGCGGCGTGTCGTCCATAAGAAGCGCCGTGATTTCCTGACCGTAAGCCTTTTTCATCCCACCGCTCGTTCGCGTCGCTTCGCCTGTCTGGCCGGTGCGTGGGCTGCTGTAGGACAGCGGCGCAATGGCGTTGGGGTCGAACGCCGGTGGCATCGGCAGTGCCTTCCTGTACGAGAACATGGGAACTCCCTAGCTGTTCGCCCCTTTATCCGCCGCTTGACGCGCGGGGCTTGCGTTTTCGTCGCTGGTGACGATGGTTTTTCCTTGCCCGGAGCGGGAAAGTTCAGCCCGTTTCCGTTGGCCTTTTTCCCTTTGTTTGGCTCCCTCGATCAAGCGCGATGCCGCTTAGCTGGTATGTCCTTCGTGCTCACGTGCGGAGGCTTGCAAACCGCGCGGGTGTGCCGTGCCCGCGCAACGTCGTTTCCGATGCCCGTTCAGGCGTCCGGTTCAGGCGCCAACAATGTCCAATGCCAATAGAGAAGCTTTGGTTTCCGCGATATGCGCAAGACTTCGGCACAGTAACATCGCTCTTCGGATTCTTCGTTCTTAATCCGTGCCTGAGCATTGATGGCCTTCCGGTTTGCGCTCTTGAGAATTTTAGAAGGCTTGTATAGCGCCTGACGCATACGCCATCGTCAATAGCAAACAAGACCAGAGCGATGCATGTAATTATTAGTCGTATACCTCTTAATAGGTGAGCGTTGCAAAATTGTCGGTCTGAATTACTCTCAATGGATTGTGCCACCCGCATAGGCCATGCCGGATAGTCAACAAGGCAAGGTTCCTGCAATCGACGGGGCCGGCGCGCTCATCCGTACGGGCGCGAAAGGCAGATCCCTTTGACAGATCCACTCAAGGGTGGCCCCGGACACCCCCGTCATGAACGACCGGGAACCACCGTCGCGCCTTGGTGAATGCGGCGAAGGGAGTCGATGACGGTGGAGAGGGGGGCCGTGCTGGACACGATGCCGCGCAGGTTCAGGCGCATGGCCGTATCCACCGCGCTGGGCTCGGTCCGGTCGGCAAGGATGGCGATGGGCGGATGTGGCTGTTCGGCGAGCAGACGTTTCAGCATTCGGGCCATGGCGCCGCGGACCAGGCCGGCCCGCCCGACACAGACCAGGACGACGTCGGCTTGCTCAAAGGCTGCGGAAAGATCGGCCAGCGCTTGTTGGGTTGTCCGATGGGTGACGGAAATGTCGGGCGTGCTGGCGTTGATCGCGGCGGCAAGGCTCTGGCCGAGCATCGTCCGGTCGTCGATCACCAGCACCGCGATGCGTTCGACGCCGTTCGGCGGGTCTTCCGAATGCGCCTTCGGCTCGACGCCCTTCCGTTCCGGAGCGGTCGCCGGGCTTCCGCGGCGGATGTCGGCCGGCACTCCAAAGCCAACCATATTCATGGCCACCGGACGATTGCGTGGGTAGGAAGGCTTGTCGGAAGGTTCCTTCCACGGTTTTTCTGGGGTATGCGCCGAATTATAAGTCTTTTGCGGGTATCCGACAGGTATTAATTTGGATTACAAGAGATGCCGCGTGCAACGCGCCGGCAGATTATAAGAAAAATAGTTGGAGGCGCAGTCTGTTTCCTGCCAATCTGCGGTAGGCTCCGGTTCGGGGCGAAACATCACATTGAAAGCGGACAATGCTCCTTGGGGCGCTCATTCTCTATCTGCTGGGGGTATGTCTGGTCTTTGCGGTCGGCCTCTTTGCCGACGACACGTTGCAAGGACAAAGGTCGCCCCTTGGTTTTTCCCTGGGCTGGCGCGTATTGGGCGCGCTTCTGTGGCCTGTGGCGCTGCCCTTCATCGTCGCCATGGGCATCCTGGCGCGTCGGCGCCTCGCCACCGCTGAGGAAGGGGATAGGCCGCAACGCCAACCCATCGGACGGAAGGACAAGGGGGCCTGACGTCTCCAACGGTCATGCCCGCCGATGGCCCTAGAAGGACGGGATATTCATTGCCTCCTCACATTTGACCATGACAAGGAGTAGGCGATAGTCGAGCCGTTCCAATCGCCATCGGAATTGGTACGCGGGGGTTCTCTTTCCCGCGCGGCGTTGCCCCTAAGTGTGCATTTACGAAGTGCTTGTTTCTGGTACATTCAGAACACCTAATGCGATGTGCGCAAGCATCCGTGACCAGGGCCGCCACAGGGCCACGACAAGTGCGTAGATGCGGACGTCGCCACGGAAGGAAAATCGCCGACAACAGCAGCCGTTCGTGCTGCACCGCCTGATCACATCTTCAATGTACCAAGGCCTCTGTTGTGCGTAACGCCACCGTCGTCGCAACGGCGGGCGGAAAACTGTCCACGGCGCTGGAATGAACATTGCCGCGCAGCGATAGCCCGCTGCCGCGAAGGCGTCGGTGCAACATGGAGGGAACAGAATGACCAGCAACGGCATGCCCCATCCCGCACTTTCTCCGAATCCAACCTTGTCCATCGTCCTGGCGGACCAGAACAGCCTGACGCGCGACTGCTTCGCGCTCAGCCTCGGCACGCTGTGCGAGGACATGGCCGTGCACCCCGTCCCGTCCCTGAAGGACGTGGGCACGGCGGTCGGTCGCGCCGAGGGAGGCGAGGTCGTGCTGTACAACATCGGATCCGAACCGTTTCAGGGCACCGTTGCGGCCGATGTCAAAGCCGCCGTGTCGGCGCTGCACCCGGTGCCGCTGGTGATCGTCTCCGACCGCGACGACATCGACATGATCTTGGAAAGCCTGCGCCTTGGCGTGCGCGGCTACATCGTGTCCAGCCTCGGCCTGGGCGTGACGCTGGAGGCGATCCGGCTGGTCGCGGCCGGCGGAACCTTCGTGCCGGCCACCTCACTGCACAAGCTTTCCCAGCCGGCGGGGCACCGCAACGGTTCGGCCGGCGCGCCGTCGATGCCGCAGGAAAGCATCGGCGGCCTGACGCCCCGCGAAATGGCGGTGCTGAACTGCCTGCGCGAGGGCAAGTCCAACAAGATCATCGCCTACCAGCTGGGCATGTGCGAGAACACGGCGAAGGCCCATGTCCGCAACGTCCTGAAGAAGCTGGGCGCGACCAACCGCACCGAGGCGGCCTATCTGGCGCACACCCACCAGATGGGTGGCACGTCATCGAGCAGCAAACAGCATTGAGGCGCCGTTCGCGGATCCTCACATGCCGGACAACTCGGCCATGGCGGTCTTCATGCCTTTGCCCAGAATGGCGGCCAGATGGTGGGCCGTGCGGTGGGCAAGGCCGGGGATGCGGGTCAGATCCTCGCCCCACAGCCGGGCGTCGGCCAGCACCGTGTCCACCAGCGCCTTCGGATCCGTGCCGTGCGTCGCCCAGGCGGCGCCGAGCGTGGCGATGACCGCCGCGTTGTCCTGGATGGGGTAGGGGCCGGCGTCGCGCGTGCCGACATAGGCGCCGTTCACCGTCTCACCCCGGTAGAAGCGCAGCAGCGCCGCCAGTGAGAAGGACAGGCCGGTGGGAGCCTCGCCGTGCGTGGCGGCGAAGTCCTTCAGGCTGGGCAGAACGCGCACCTGCCATTTCGACACGGAATTCAGCGCGATGGAGATCAGTTCGTGCCGGATGTACGGGTTGCCGAAGCGCTCCATGATGGTCGCGGCGTATTGCTGACGCTCGGCCTCCGGCAGGGGCACGAAGGGCACGATCTCGTCGAACATCACCGTGTTCAGGTAGGCCGAGACGGCCGGGTCGTCCATCATCGACGTCACGGTGTCCAGCCCGGCGCCGTAGGCGGCCAGCGCGCTCGCGGTGTGGGCGCCGTTCAGGATGCGCACCTTGCGCGTGCGGTAGGCCGGAGGTCGTCGGTCCACACCACGTTCAGCTCCGCCTTGTGCAGCGGGAATTCGTCGGCAAGTCTGGGGGCGAGCGTCGCTGGGGCTTCGATCACCCAGACGTGGAAGGGCTCGCCGGCCACGGCCAGCGGATCCTCGTAGCCCCACCGGGCCGCCAGGGCGGCCGCCTCGTCGCGCGGGTAGCCGGGGACGATGCGGTCCACCAGCGTGTTCAGGAAGTGGTTGTGCCGCTCCACCCACGCGGCGAAGCCCGCCTCCAGGCCCCAGCGCTTGGCGTGCGCCAGAACGATGCGCTTCAGGGTGGCGCCGTTCGCCTCGATCAGCTCGCAGGGCAGGAAGACGAGGCCGCTTTCGGCCGTGCCGCCCAGCGCCGTGTAACGGGCGTGCAGCAGCGCCGCGACCTTGGCTGGGAAGCCGGTCTGGCAGGTGCCGGGGGTGTAGGGTTCCTCGGCGTCGGCGATGCCCGCCTCGGTGGTGTTGGAGACGACGAAGCGGAGCGCGGGCGCGGTGGCGTGGCCCAGCATCCGCTCCCAGTCCGCATAGGGGTTCAGCGCGTCGGACACGCAGCTGACGACCCGCCGCGCCTCGACCTCGCGGCCCTGCTCGATGCCGCGCAGCAGGACGGTGTAAAGCCCCTCCTGCCCCGTGAGCAAACCGGCGACGCCCTGGTCGAGCGGCTGGGCCACCGCGACGCCGGCTTTCATCACGCCCTAGCCGTTGGCGATGTCCACCATCCAGTCGACGAAGCCGCGCAGGAAATTGCCGTCGCCCAGCTGAAGGATGGTGACGGGAAGCACCGGCGCGCCCGCGGTGTGCGCCACGTCAAGCGCGCCGCTGGAAAGCCGTTCACGGGTCAGAAGGGGCATGGCGGGGATCCTGGGAACGAAGGGATCAGGCTTGCGGGCAGAGGGCGGCGGCGTCGCGGGCCAGACGCTCGATCTCGCTCCAGCGCCGCTCCTTGACGGCGTCGGCCGGGGTCAGCCAGGTGCCGCCGAGCGCAAAGACGTTGGGCAGCGACAGGATCTCGCGGACGTTCTCCGCCTTGATGCCGCCGGTCGGGCAGAAGCGCACCTCGGGGATCAGCGGGGCCATGCCCTTCAGGGCCGGGGCGCCGCCGTTCAGCATGGCGGGGAAGAACTTCAGCTCGCGGAAGCCGTGCTCCCAGGCGATCAGCGCTTCCGACACCGTGGCGATTCCCGGCAGATAGGGCAGGCCGGTCGCCTTGGCCGCCGCCGCCAGTGTCTCGGTCAGGCCGGGGCTGACGAGGAAGCGGGCGCCGGCGTCGCGGGCCTGGGCGAACTGCTCCGGCCGGATCAGCGTGCCGAAGCCGACGAGGGCCTCCGGCACCTTGGCGGCGATGGCCTCGGCGCAGGCGAGCGCCTTCGGCGTGCGCAGGGTGACTTCCAGCGTGGTCAGGCCGCCGGCGACCAGAGCCTGGGCCAGCGGAACGGCCTCGGTCGGATCGTCCAGGACCAGCACCGGAACGATGCGCGGGCCGGACAGGGACGGTTCAAGAAGCGGAAAAGTCATGGTCGGTCCTACCCTCTCCTGTTGGTCGCTCAGGCCGCTCCTTCCCGGCCGTCCGTCAGGGAGCCGGAGAAGTACAGGGGCGTGGTGTGGCGGATGTCGTCGATGGTGATCTGGAGATTGTCGAGATGTTCGGCGATGGCGCGCTCGGCGCGGTCGGGGTCATGGCTGGAGATCGCGTCCACGATGGCCTCGTGCTCGGCGATCACCACGCCCATGCGGCCCTGCACCGGCAGGGTCAGGCGGCGGCAGCGGTCCACCTGCACCTTGACCTGCTGGATGACCGTCCAGAATCCGGGATAGCCGGCGATCTCCGCGATCAGCGCGTGGAACGCCTCGTCGGCCTGATGGAACCCGTCGCGGTCCCCGGCGGCATCGACCTCCTTCTGGCGCTCCACGCAGGCGTGCAGCGTGGCGATCTGGCTGCGCGTGGCCCGCTCGGCGGCGTAACGAGCCGTGGCCTGTTCCAGCGCCTTGCGGATGACGGTGGCTTCCGGCAGCTCGGCCAGCGGGATGCGCGCCACGAAGGTGCCCGACTGCGGGAAGATTTCGACCAGCCCTTCGTCGGCTAGCCGCAGGATGGCTTCGCGCACCGGGGTGCGGCTGACGCCGTAGTCCTGCGCGATCAGTTTTTCCACCACGGCCTCCCCCGGCTTGCGGTGCAGCGCGACGATCGCGGCGCGCAGGTCGCGGTGGATGGTGGTCGCGGTCGTCGGGCCGCGCTGGGCGGCGCGCGGCAGGGGCTTGCCCGCGACCGCGGCCTCCGAGATCCTTGGCGGAATGCCGGACGCCATGTGTGCCAGCCTCCTCAACGACATCGCCCTATCATACTAATATATTAAAAGGCGGCGCAAGCGCATTCCGCAGGGCGCCCCCGTTTGGAAGGCGGCCCGGCGGCGCGCGCATCGCCCTCAGGGCTTCACCTCTTCGGGAGCGGACAGGCCGGCCGTGGCGTCGCGGGGGATGATGGCGCCGCGATGCTGGATGACGATGGCGGCCAGCTTGTGGGCCAGCCTCGCCGCCGCGACCGGGGCTTGACCGGCCAGCCGTCCGGCGAGGTAACCGGCGCTGAAGCTGTCGCCGGCCGCCGTGGTGTCCACGACCGTGGCCACGCGCTCGCTGGGGACTTCCACGTTGCCACCGGCACCGGCGACGATGCAGCCGGGCTGTTCCAGCTTCAGCACGATTTCCGGCACGCCGGCCGAGTGAACGCGCTCCAGCACGGTACCGGCGTCGGGATCGCCGTAGAGGGCGCTCAGATCCTCCACGCCGGGCAGGGCGATGTCGGTGCGCCGGAGCATGGCGTCGTAGGCGGCCTGCGCCGTCTGCTTGTCCGGCCACAGGCGCGGGCGCCAGTTGGTGTCGAAGGCGACGCGCCCGCCGCGCTCGCGCAGGCGGTCGAGCAGGGGGAACAGCACCTCGCGGCCCTTGTCCCCCCAGATCGCCAGGCTGATGCCGGAGAGGTAGAGCAGGTCGTAGCCTTCCAGCGCCGCGATCAGGGCGGGCGATTGCGGCAGCACGAACAGATCGCGGGCCGGGGCGGTGTCGCGCCAGTACAGGAAGCGGCGTTCGCCCTTGTCGTCGGTCTCGATCATGTAGAGGCCGGGCACGCGGCCGGGCACGCGCAGCACCTGGGCCGTGCCGACCCCTTCGGCGGTCCAGGCGGCCAGCATGGACTCGCTGTGCGGATCGTCGCCGAGCGCGGTGACATAGTCCACCGGCACGCCCAGCCGCGCCAGATAGACGGCGGTGTTCAGCGTGTCGCCGCCGAA
>JAEZID010000214.1 GCA_023416195.1 Pseudomonadota bacterium
GTGCAGGGCTGCCCCTCCTGGGCGACGAGCCGGCGGGTCTCTTCCGCGTCCTCGTCCTCGTTCAGATAGACGATGCCGACCTTGGCGCCTTCGCGGGCGAACAGGATCGCCGTGGCGCGGCCGATGCCGCTGTCGCCGCCGGTGATCAGCGCCACCTTGTCGCGCAGCTTGCCGCTGCCGCGATACTCCGGCTTGTCGGTTGCCGGCTGGGGCGTCATCTCGCCCTGATGGCCGGGGCGGGTGTCCTGATGCTGCGGGGGCTGGCGCCCCTCTTGCTGGGACATGGCTGTCTCCCTTCGCATGACGTCTTCTCATTGGGGATGCGGCGGGACAACAGCGGGAATTTCCTCACGTTCCAGACAATTCGCTGCTGGAACAACCGGTAGGAGCCGCTGTTACTTCCGGCGTGCGAGGAGATTGCGGCGTCGAGGGAGAAGCCAAGGCTCGGACCGGGAGAGCGGCATCGGCTTATCCGCCAGTTGGCGGCGCCCGATGGGCTCCCCATAAGAAGAGGTAGGGCACCACTCCCGAAAGCTCGTGATCTGAACTATATTTGTGTCAAGTCACGGATCATCTCCGGCTCGGGCAGGGCCGGACGGTCGTTCCAGTGCGACGAGAAAAATGAAGCGTGTGACGATGAACCATATCAACGCATACCTTGAGGGCGCCTTGGACGACAAGGAACGCCAAGAGCTTGAGCACTCCGTCGAGACCGATCCGGAGGCGAAGGCCATGCAGTCCTTCCACAAGAACCACGTGGATGAGTTGCATCGGCTGTACGACCCCGTGCTGGAGGAGCCGGTGCCGGAGCGCATGCTTGAGCTCTTGCGACGCCGCAAGAGATAGCGCGGCGAGCCACGCCAGCGTCTCCATCGTCACAGGAAAGGCGTCCGGGCCGCCCGGCCGCCTTTTTTTTGTAAGTCGCTTCGCCCCTCTTCCGACAGCGGCACCCGCGCGGTGTCGCCGCCGGCCGCCGTCGGTTGACGATCAGCGTGCGCTCCGTCGCGGCGCGCAGCAGACAGCGCGGGCCGCGCACCCGCGACCGCCCCGATCGTGCCCGCGGTCGACGCAGCCCCCCAACCGCCCATGACGCAGCCGTGCAGGGCTGCCCCGCAAGCGCGATTTCCTTTGTCCCCCTTTCAGACGCCGGCCGTTTTCCCCATAAACAGAAGCTGAGCAGTTGGATAGGACGGCATGGCGCGCAGGGCGGAACCGAACATCATTCTTGGCCCCATTCTCTATTTCCGGGGTGAACAGGGCGACCGCTGGTGGCTGTCGGCTCTGTTCGTGCTGGAGGGGGACGTGGAGCCCGACGACCTGCGGGTGGACGGCGTCACCCTGCCCGTCCCGCCGCGCCATCTGCTGATGTGGCGGCGCCGCCATGTCTGGCGGTTCGACTTCGCCGTTCCGCGCGGGGTGAAGGACACGGAGGTCGCCTACGGCTTTCCGGACGGCCCGTCCTGGACCATGACGGTTCCGGGCCGCCTGTCGCATCCCCGGCTGGCCTATGTGTCCTGCAACGGGGTGGAGTACGAATCACGGCTGGAGGCGCTGCCGGCCCCGCGCAACGCGCTGTGGGCGGACCTGCTGAACCGGCATCGGACCGAGCGGTTTCACCTGCTGCTCCAGGGCGGCGACCAGCTTTACGCCGACGCGGTGTGGCGCGACGTCCCGTCGTTGGCGGAATGGAAAAAGCGGACCGACAAGGCGCGATTCGGCGAGACCTTCACCCCGGCGATGGCCGAAGACGCGATGGCCTTCTATTTCGACCTCTATCTGAAAGTCTGGGGCCAGCCGGAGACGGCGGAGGTGCTGGCGCGCATTCCGTCGGTGATGATGTGGGACGATCACGACATCTTCGACGGCTGGGGTTCCCACCCCGAGGAGGAGATGCAATCGCAGATCTGGCGCGGCGTCTACATGGCCGCCCGCCGCCACTTCGCCCTGTTCCAGCTGGGCGCGGTGGTCGAGGCCCTGCCGGAATGCGTGTGGGGCGCGCAGCGCGCGACCTTCACCCAGGGCTTCCGGCTGGGCGAGGTCGGCATCTTCGCCCCGGATCTGCGCAGCGAACGCACGCCCAAGCGCGTCCTGTCGGACCGGACCTGGGCCCTGCTGCCGGAATGGCTGGAGCGGTTCGAGGGCTGCCGGCACCTGCTGGTGATGTCGAGCGTGCCGCTGCTCTTCACCGACACGGGGGGCGTGGAGAGGGTGGTCCAGAGCATCCCGACGCGCATCGGCATCGAGGACGATCTGCGCGACCAATGGCGCAGCCCCGCCCACGCGGAGGAATGGCGCCGGCTGGTCGAACTGCTGGCCGGCTTCTCCCGCCGCACCGGCTGCCGGGTCACGGCGGTGTCGGGGGAGATCCATGCGGGCGGGCGCGGGGTTCTGCGCGGCGGCGGCGTGGAGATGTGGCAGCTGATCGCGTCCGGCATCGTGCACCCGCCGCCGAGCCCGCTCACCGCCACCGCCCTGGACTGGCTGGCGCGGCGGAAGGAACAGCCGTTCGAGGGCTACAGCTTCGAAATGCCGCCCTTCGCCGAGTCGGGCAAGCGGATCATCCGCCAGCGCAACTGGCTGTCGCTGATCTTCGACGGCAAGGGGCAACTGCACGCGCGCTGGTCGGCGGAGGGCCAGCCGAACCGCTACGCGCAGGCGATTTAGGCTCCAAGCGATGTCAGGTGGCCGGCTTTTCCAGCACGAACAGCAGGCCCGGCACGTCGACGCCCTTTTCGCGGCGGGGGGCGCAGGGCTCCAGAAGGAGAAAATTCAGGCCGGCGTCCGACGCGGTGGCGCGCAGGTAGGATTCGGCGTGGGCGTAACGGCGGGACGGGCCGAGGGCGAAACCGCCGCCGGCCAGACGCTCGACCGTCGCGGCGAAGCGGCCGCCGGGGACCAGCGCGTCGGACGCCGACCGGAACACCGGCGCGAGGTCGCCGATGTAGACGAGCACGTCGGCGGCGACGAGAAGGTCCCAGGCGGCCGGCGCCGCCTGCATCGCCGCAACCACGTCGCCGACCTGGAGATCGTCGTAGAGCGCGCGGGCGCGGGCCTTGTCCACCATGCGCGGCGACAGGTCCACGCCGGCGAGGTGTTCCGCGAGCGGGCGGAAGGTGACGCCCGCCAACCCGGTGCCGCAGCCGAGGTCGAGGACGCGCAGCCCCTGCCCGCCGCCCAGCCGGTCGACGGCGCCGCGCAGCAGGTCCGGCGCGGCGTAGCCCAGCTTGCCCAGGAGATCCCGGTCGAACCGGTCGGCGTAGCGGTCGAACAGGGCCCGCACGTAGGCCGCCGAGAGGTCGGCGCCGTCTCCGGCCTCCAGCGCCGCGATCAACGGGGCGTTGCCGAGGCAGTCGTCGGGGTCGAGAACGCGGGCGCGGCGGAGCGCCGTCAGCGCCTTTTCCGGCTCGCGCAGGGCGATCCAAGCGCGGCCTATATGATGATGTAGGTCGACGTCGTCCGGATCGCGGCGGGACAGCGGTTGCAGCAATTCGACGGCGGCCAGCGCGTCGCCGGATTCGACCAGCAGGCCGGACAGTTCCAGCGCGGCGTCGCGGTGGTCGGTGCGCAGGGCCACCGTTTCCCGATACTCCTCCATCGCCTCGGCGGCGCGGCCGCAGGCGACCAGGGAACGGGCCAGCCCCAAACGGACGGCGGCGGAGTCCGGGCGTTCCCCGGCCAAGGCTTGATAGGCGGCCGTGGCCTCGGCGGAGCAGCCGGCCTCGCGCAGCGATTCCGCCAGGCCGAAGCGCCAGGACCACACGCCGCAGTCCAGGCTCACCGCGCGGCGGTAGGCCAGGACCGCCGCCGATGCGTCACCCGCCGCCCGCGCGCCATCGGCCAGAGCGGCCCAGGCCTCCGCCAAGGCGGGACCAGCCGCGCAGGTGGCCTGAAAGGCGCGCACCGCCGCCGCCGACTCACCGGCGTAGAGACGATCGTAAGCGGCTTGAAACAACGTGTCCGGAATGACGCCGGGGGCAATCGGGGCGAGAATCCCCCCGTCATCGGCTTGAGCCGTCGGATCGAATGACACTCTAGACGCGGTCCTAACGCCGATTCTGGGTCAAAAGGGGGCGCAGTCTATTGCCCGATCCCACCACGCCGCGCAAGGGGCTTTGGAAAATCGTGGATCCGTGTGATTCCGGCGACACACCGTCGCAGCGGCCCTTTCGACGCAAAGCTGCGCCAACGGCGTGCGTCAATTTTTGCATTCTTCCAAAAATCGTTTCAAATCAGCTTATTAGCAGATAGCCACAATTGTCCTATGACACCCTTGCCGTTCGGCCCTGTGACATTGAACGAAGGTTCGGTGTGGTATTACCAGGACGCAAACCAGTTGACGCTCTATCAATTTTTTGAAAATGTCTCGGCGGCGCCCAATCGGGTGGCGCTGATCTATCGGGTAGGAGGCGGTCACCGTAAGCGACTCGGTGACCGGGATAACGGCCCCGCGCAGGGGGTCACAGAAGCCGGGCGGAAGGGCCGGGCAACGGAAGGGAGAAGGACATGCGGGAACGAGTACAGCGCGTGCGCGGCACGCTTGGAGGCTGGATCGCTCTTGCTATCGGACTCTGCACCACGCCGCTCTTCGCGACGCCGGCTCTTGCGCAGGACTCCTGCGTGACCCATGCGGTCGAGGCCGAACGCAAGCTCAACATCCCCCCCGGCCTGCTGGTCGCCATCGCTCTGGTGGAGAGCGGCCAAGACGGCGCCCCCAGCCCCTTCGCCATGAGCGTACAGGGCCGCCCGATCTTCGCCCGCAACGCCAAGGAAGCCGCCCGCTATCTGAAGGACGGCAAGGGCCAGCTGAAGCCGAACGTCTACGTCGGCTGCATGCAGCTGTCGCTCTCCTCGCACCGCGGGCAGTTCCAGCCGATCGAGAGCATCGTCGAACCCCGCGAGAACGTCCTCTACGCCGCCCGCCTTCTGGTTCACCTGCACGGCGAGGCCGGCAGTTGGAAGACCGCTCTGGCGCGTTACAATGGCAGTTCGTCCGGCCGCGCCCATGCCTACGTCTGCAAAGTCTGGCAGCATCTGAGCGAACTGGACGCCAAGAGCGCCAAGCTGCTCGAATCGCCGCGCTGTGGCGACGGCGAGCCGGCGAGCATCGCGCCGGGCACCCGCCGCACCTTCCGCAACGCCCAGCAGGTCGCGGCCATCAACTGAAGATTTAAGTCCACGGATGTGGCGCGGGCGGGCCTGATCGGCTAAATCCCTGGCCCATGAATTACCGTCACATCTTCCATGCCGGCAACCCGGCCGACGTGATGAAACACGCGGTCTTGGCTCTGATCCTCGACCGCCTGCGCGCCAAACCGACTCCCTTCTGCGTGCTGGACGCGCACGCCGGCATCGGACGGTACGATCTGGAATCCGAGTCGGCGCGCAAGACCCTGGAATACCAGGATGGCATCGGCCGCCTGTTAGGCAATCCCCCGCCCCACCCGGCCTTGCAGCCCTATCTGGACGCGGTCGCCGCGTTGAATCCAGATGGGCGCCTGCGCTGGTATCCCGGATCCCCCCGGCTGGCGCGGGCGCTGATGCGCGACGATGACCGGCTGGTGCTGAACGAGTTGCACCCGGACGACTGGCAGACCCTGAAGGACGAGTTCGCGGGCGACCGCCGCGTGTCGGTGCAACGGGCCGACGCCTATCAGGCGCTGAAGGCCCATCTGCCGCCGAAGGAGAAGCGCGGCCTTGTCCTGATCGACCCGCCTTTCGAACAGCCAGACGAGTTCGCGCGCATGGCCGAGGGGCTGAAGGCCGCGCACAGGCGCTGGCCGACCGGCGTCTACGCGCTGTGGTACCCGATCAAGGAACGGCCGGCGGTCTGGCGCTTTCAGGAGGCGGTGGAAAACACCGGCATCCGGAAAATCCTGATGGCCGAGCTGACCTGGCACCCGGAAGACACGCATTTGCGGCTGAACGGGTCGGGCCTGCTGATCGTCAACCCGCCCTGGACGCTGGACGAGACGCTGCGGGACATGCTGCCCGCCCTGCACGCCGCCCTGCCCTCCACCGGCGGCGGGGCGAAGGTCGATTGGCTGGTGCCGGAGGCGTAAAGGGGCGTCCGGTCGCAGCGCCCGCCCCTCGGTTGCCGTTGCGCCATCCTTTTGCTCGTCATAGGGTGAAGGGCTTAACCTTATCCGCGCAGGGCCCAATGTCCCGTTCCAACGAATTCGCCCAAGTCTTCGCCAACGCCCACACCGAGGCCGGTCTGCAACGCGTGTCCATCGCGCACATCCTGCAAAAGGTTCAGTCCGACCCGTCCTTCATCTTCAGTGAAGAGTTGCGCACGGGCGCCGGGCTTTGCCCGATGCGGCGGAAGACGGACGCGGACGACGCGGACAAGGTGACGGTCAACACGCTGCTGGCCTATCTGTTCGAGCGGCTGCGCGACCACATCGCCAAGGCGCTGCCGCTGGACGAGGCCCGGCGCGTGATGCTGCCGATCCCGCCACGCTCCCCGCACGGGCTCGACCCGGCCGACCGGGCGGCGATGGCGACGGCGTCCAGCGAGGCGCTGGCCGAGGTTCTGCGCGATTCGACCTGCCACCTGCTGGACGGGCTGATCACCGGCTGGGCGGCGGAACTGCTGGCCGAGGAGGAGTTCTACCGCGCTCAGGGTTCCGGCGAGATTTCGTCCTACGCGGCGGCGACCTTCGTGCTGCGGAATGTGCTGGAAGACTCGGCGATGTACCAGCGCGCCGGCTACGACATGCTGTCGATCACCAAGACCGGCAGCCACACGGCCATCCACATCTGCTGGGCGCTGGTCGAGGCGGCCCCGCTGCTGGTGCCCGGCAAGGACCCCGCCTTCTACGACGACCTCGTCCGCCGCAGCCTGAAGCAGATCGTGCCGCTGTCCATGGCCAGCCTGGGCATGCTGGTCCATTACATGGAGGGATCGGGGATCGAGCCGCACGACGGCCTCGCCATCCATCTTCTGCCCAAGAACCAGACGGCCTTCCAGCTGGACGAAAACGGGCTGATCTGCCTGAACCCGGAACCGATCCAGGTCTTCGCCAAGCGCGACGAGCAGCGCTACACCGGCTGTCCGGCCTTTTACACGCCGAACCTCATCAAGCTCTATCTCGACATCGTGGCAAGCCTCGCCATGGATTACGGGATTTACGACCGGCTTCAGGGGCGGTGATTGCGTCCCTGTTGTCACAAGACCTTGCGTTGTTTATGACGCCGGGCACGCGGTAGTTTCCTTTCTTTACCCTCCAGCCGATCCGTGCAGCCATGGCCCGTTCCAACGACTTTGCTTTGACCTACCTCGCCGCGCATGAGGAGGCCGGGATGACCCGGATCAACCTCGCGCCGCTTCTGCACCGCATCGCGGAGGACCCGAACTATCTGTTCGGGGAGGAGTTGCAGACGCTGGGCGGCCACTGCCCGGCGCACGGCGACACGCGCAAGGAGGATTACGAGAAGGTCGCCATCAACACGCTGCTGGCCTTTCTCTACGAGGACCTGCGCGAGCACATCACCAGCCGCATGCCGCTGGACGAGGCCGGGCACATCATCCTTCAGAACCCGCCGGAATCGCCGCACGGGCTGGACATCGCCGACGCCGCCGCGCTGGCCGCCGCGCCGGTGGAGACGCTGATCGGCTTCCTGCGCGACTCCGTCTGCCACCTGCTGGACGCCATCATCAAGGATTGGGCGATCAAGGTGATGCTGGAGGAGGAACGCTGCCGCGCCGAGGGCACGATCACGCCGCTCGCCGCCGCCAGCTTCGTCCTGGCCAACAACCTGGAAACGTCGGTCCTACACTCCCCCTCCGGCTACGACATGCTGTCGATCACCAAGACCGGCAGCCACACGGCGCTGCACGTCTGCTGGAACCTGTGCGAGGCGGCGCCGATGCTGAAGCCCGGCCTGTCGGCGGAGGCCTACGACGACCTCGCCCGGCGCAGCCTGAAGCAGGTGCTGCCGCTGGCCATGGGCAGCCTCGGCATGCTGTGCCAGTTCATGGGGGCCGGCCACATCGAGGCGGACGACCATCAGGCCATCCACCCCCTGCCCCGCCACCAGACCGCCTTCGTCTACGACGGGGACGCGCCGGGCGGGCTGATCGTGCTGAACAGCGCGCTGATCGAGCCAACCGCGATGGCGGGCGAGCGCCACTACACCGGCTGCCCGGCCTTCTACGCCAACGGCCTGATCAACCTGTACATGGAGATCGTGCTGTCGGTGGCCGCCCAGCACGGAATCTACCAGCGGATCGAGAAAGCCGCCTGATACGGACGGCGCTCGATGGAAGCGTTCAAGCGCCGCCGGCATGACTCCGGCACGGCGGGGACACCGGGAACCTTGACGCGCCGCGCGGCATGCCTATGTTGGCGGCCTTGTGCCTTACATGAAGGCTTTTATGGGAAGGTGCCCGCTTGGCCAAGAAGTGGCTTTTGCGCCAGTACACCACGACTGCCTTGGCCGACGGGATCAAGCGCGGCCGTGCGATGATGGAAACCCCCTGGCAGCGCGCGCTCGGCCATCTGGAGAGCGTGTTCATCGACCATGCCTGCTTCCGGCTGATCTATTCGAACACCTACCGCGTCTCGCCCAACATGTACCGGGCGAGCCAGCCCTCGCCCTCGCACATCGCCAAGGCCGCGCAGCTGGGGGTCAAGACGATCCTGAACCTGCGCGGCGGCCGTGACTGCGCCTCCTACATCCTGGAGGCGGAAGCTTGCCGCCGCCACGGGCTGACGCTGGTGGACTTTCCCGTCAATTCCCGCGACATGCCGAAGAAGGAAACGCTTCTGAAGGCGCGGGAGCTGTTCCGGACGATGGAGTACCCGGCGCTTCTGCACTGCAAGTCGGGCGCGGACCGCGCCGGCTTCGTGTCGGCCCTGTATCTGTTCGTGCATGAAGGGGCGCCACTGGAAACGGCGGTCAAGCAGCTGCACTGGAAGTACGGCCACTTCAAGCAGGCGAAGACCGGCATCCTCGACTATTTCTTCGAGCTGTACGCCGCCTACAACGAAAAGCGCCCCATCGCCTTTTGGGATTGGGTCGAGCGCGTCTATGATCCGGTGGAGGCGAAGGCCAGCTTCCGGTCCCGCGAGTGGGCGGACACGGTGGTGGACCGGGTGCTAGGGCGCGAGTAGCGCCGCCTCCCCGTCCTCGCCGAACTGGAGCTTCGACAGGCGGGCGTAG
>JAEZID010000233.1 GCA_023416195.1 Pseudomonadota bacterium
TGACCCTCTCGCACATGGCCTATCGCGCTTTCATTCTGAAAGCGCTGGCGGCAGCCCTTTGCCAACAGCAAAGGGCGAGAGCTGCGCCATGTGCTGCCGGGTTTGAACCGAAGGCGTTTGATGGAAGACATCAAACGCCTTCGGCATCACGCCGCCAGGAGCGCCTCGATCTGCCTCGTCACCTCGTCGATGTCGGCCATGCCGTCCACCGTCTTCAGCACGCCCCGATCCCGGTAGTAGGGCAGAATCGGCGCGGTCTGCTCGTGATACTGGGCCAGACGGGTCTTCACCGTGTCGGCGTTGTCGTCGGCGCGGCGCTTGAACTCCGTCCCCCCGCACGCATCGCACACGCCCTCGACCTTCGGCTTCTCGAACGAGTCGTGATAGCCCTTGCCGCACTTGGCGCAGGTGTAGCGGCCGGTGACGCGCTCCACCAGGATGTCGTCAACGACCTGCATCTCGATCACATGATCAAGCTTCAGGCCCTTGTCGGCCAGCATCTTGTCCAGCGCCTCGGCCTGGGCGACCGTGCGCGGGAAGCCGTCGAGGATGAAGCCGTTCTTGACGTCCGGCTTCGAAATGCGCTCGCCGATCATCTGGACCATCAGATCGTCGGGCATCAGCTTGCCGGCGGCCATGATCTCCTTGGCCTGCTGCCCCAGCGGACCGCCCTCGGCGACCATCGCGCGGAGCATGTCGCCCGTCGAAAGCTGGACGAGTCCACGCGTGTCCTCCAGACGGCGCGCCTGGGTCCCCTTCCCGGCGCCCGGCGGTCCGAGCAGAATGAGGTTCATTACTTTCTCCCCCGAAGCTTCGCTTTCTTGATCAGCCCTTCATACTGGTGGGCCAGCAGATGGCTATGGATCTGCGCGACCGTGTCCATGGTGACCGTGACCACGATCAGCAGACTGGTGCCGCCAAAATAGAACGGAACCGAGTGCTGGGAAATCAGGATTTCGGGCAGGAGACAAACCGCCACAAGGTACGCCGAACCGATCACCGTCAGGCGGGTCAGCACGTAGTCGATGTAGTCGGCCGTGTTCTTGCCGGGGCGGATGCCGGGGATGAAGCCGCCGTATTTGCGCAGGTTCTCGGCCGTTTCCGCCGGGTTGAACACAATGGCGGTGTAGAAGAAGCAGAAGAAGATGATCAGCGCGGCGTACAGGATCATGTACAGCGGCGTGCCGTGCGCCAGATAGCGCGACACCGTCTGAAGCCATTCCGGCCCCTCCCCGCCCGCGAAGCCGACCGCGGTCAGCGGCAGCAGCAGCAGCGACGAGGCGAAGATCGGCGGAATCACGCCGGAGGTGTTCAGCTTCAGCGGCAGGTGCGACGCCTCGCCGCCGAACACGCGGTTGCCGACCTGGCGCTTGGGATACTGCACCAGCAGACGGCGCTGAGCGCGCTCCATGAACACGATGAAGAACACCACGCCCACGGCCATCAGCAGCAGGATCACGATGAACAGCGTGGACAGGGCGCCGGTGCGGCCCAGTTCCAGCGTGCTGACCAGCGCCCGCGGCAGTTCCGCGACGATGCCGGCGAAGATGATGAGCGAGATGCCGTTGCCGATGCCGCGCGCGGTGATCTGCTCACCCAGCCACATCAGGAACAGCGTGCCGCCGACCAGCGTGATGACGGTGGCGATGCGGAAGAACATGCCGGGATCGGCCACCGCCGGCCCCATCGAGCCGGACATGGATTCAAGGCCGATCGCCAATCCCCACGCCTGCACCGTCCCCAGAAGCACCGTGCCGTAGCGGGTGTACTGGTTCAGCTTCTTGCGGCCCGATTCGCCTTCCTTCTTCAGCGCCTCCATCTGCGGCGACACGGCGGTCAGCAACTGCACGATGATGGACGCCGAGATGTACGGCATGATGTTTAGCGCGAAGATGGTCATGCGGCTCAGCGCGCCACCGGCCAACATGTCGAACATGCCGAGGATGCCCCCGCCCTGCTGGCGGAAGACGTCGGCGAGAATCTGCGGGTTCACGCCGGGCAATGGGATGTAGGTGCCCAGGCGGTAGATGATCAGGGCACCGAGGGTGAACCAGATCCGCTTCTTCAGCTCGGTCGCCTTGGCGAAGGCACCGAAATTCATATTCGCGGCAAGCTGCTCGGCCGCTGATGCCATGGGTCGATTCCCTGTCCGGTATGTGCAAAGGGGCGGTCCTGCGCGATGCAGGCCGCCCCTCGCGACTTCGCTTCTTTTAGTGCCGGACGCGGCCCGCGCGCAAGCGCGGGCTCATCCGCTCACCCGATGTCGGTCACCCGACGTCGATCACTCGGCGGCTTCGGCGGCGGACGCGGTCAGCGTGACGCTGCCACCCGCCTTCTCGACCGCTTCGATGGCCGACTTCGACGCACCGGCGACGGTGAAGCTGGCCTTCGTCGTCAGGGCGCCCTTGCCCAGCAGACGAACGCCGTCCTTCTTCACCTTGCCCGTCACGCCGGCGGCGTTCAGGGCCTCGGCGTCGATGGTCTTCGACGCGTCGAGCTTGCCGGCGTCGATGGCCTTCTGGACGGAGCCCAGATTCACCACCGAGTATTCCTTCGCGAAAATGTTGCGGAAACCGCGCTTCGGAAGGCGGCGGTGAAGGGGCATCTGGCCGCCTTCGAAGCCGTTGATCGACACGCCGGTGCGCGAGGTCTGACCCTTCACGCCACGGCCGCCGGTCTTGCCCTTGCCCGAACCGATACCGCGACCGACGCGCATGCGCTCCTTACGGGCACCGGGGTTGTCCCGGAGTTCGTTCAGCTTCGTCATGGCTTCAGCCCTCGTTCTCGACGCGGACCAGGTGCGCGACCTTGGCGATCATGCCCCGCACCGCCGGAGTGTCCTCCAGCTCGCGGGTCCGGTTCAGCTTGTTGAGACCCAGACCGATCAGGGTTTCCCGCTGGTCGTGCTTGCGACCAATCGGGCTGTGGGTCTGGGTGACGATGACGGTCTTCTTCTCGGCCATGATCAGGCCTCCTGACCGGCGGCGCCGGTCTCGCGCTTGCCGAGGATGTCGCTCACGCGACGGCCGCGGCGGGCGGCGACGCTGCGCGGGCTGACCACCTGCGACAGGGCGTCGAAGGTCGCCTTGATCATGTTGTGCGGGTTGGAGGTGCCGATCGACTTCGTCACCACGTCCTGCACGCCCAGCGCCTCGAAGATCGCGCGCATCGGACCGCCGGCGATGATGCCGGTACCGGCCGGAGCCGCCCGCAGCACGACCTTGCCGGCACCGAAGTGACCGTTGGAGTCATGGTGCAGGGTGCGGCCTTCGCGCAGCGGAACGCGGATCATGCCGCGCTTCGCCTGGTCCGTCGCCTTGCGGATGGCTTCCGGGACCTCGCGGGCCTTGCCGGAACCGACGCCGACGCGGCCCTTGCCGTCACCGACCACCACCAGGGCGGCGAAGCCGAAACGACGGCCACCCTTCACCACCTTCGCGACGCGGTTGATGCCGACGAGCTTTTCAATCAGCTCGCTCTCTTCCCGGTCGCGCGGCTGCCGCTCGCGGTCGCTCCGCTCGCCTCGTTCACGTGCCATATCGGGGCCTCCTTAGAACGACAGCCCGCCCTCGCGGGCGGCGTCGGCCAGGGCTTTGACCCGGCCATGGTAAATGTAACCACCGCGGTCGAAGACGACCTCGGTGACGCCCGCCGCCTTGGCGCGCTCGGCGATCAGGGCGCCGATCTTCTTGGCGGCCTCGACGTTCCCGCCGTGCTTGAGCTGCTCGCGCAGCTCCTTCTCCAGCGAGGAGGCGGAGGCCAGCGTCTTGCCGGCCTCGTCGTCGATGATCTGGGCGTAGATGTGCAGATTGGACCGGAAGACCGAGAGGCGAGCCCGCCCGCCGGCCTTCTTGGCAATCTGCGCGCGCACGCGCTGCTTGCGGCGCTCGTGGAGTTGCTTTGGCTTCAGCATGGCGGACCTTACTTCTTCTTGCCTTCCTTGCGGAGGACGGTCTCGGTCTCGTACTTGATGCCCTTGCCCTTGTAGGGCTCCGGCTTCTTCCAACCGCGGATCTCCGCGGCGACCTGACCGACCTTCTGCTTGTCGAAGCCCGACACCGAGATCGACGTCGGCTTGTCGCACTTGATCGAGATGCCCTCGGGGATCGCGTACTTCACGTCGTGCGAGAAGCCGAGCTGCATGACCAGCTCCTTGCCCTGCACGGCCGCGCGGTAACCGACGCCGTTGATCTCGAGGTTGATCGTGAAGCCCTGGCTGACGCCCGTGACCATGTTGTTGATCAGGGTGCGCGAGGTGGCCCACATGACGCGGGCCCGCTTGCTGTCGTTCGCCGGCGCCACCACGACCTTGCCGTCTTCCAGCTTGGCCGAAATGTCGTCGATCAGGGTCATGCTGAGCGTGCCCAGCTTGCCCTTGGCCGTCACCTGCTGGCCGTTGACGGAAACGTCAACACCAGCCGGGACCGGCACGGGATGCTTGCCAATGCGCGACATCGCGAGGTCCCCCTTAGAACACGCGGCAGAGGACTTCGCCGCCGACGTTGGCGGCGCGGGCCTCGTTGTCCGACATCACGCCACGCGGAGTCGAAAGGATCGCGATGCCCAGGCCGTTGAAGACGCGGGGCAGATCGTTGATCTTCGAATAGACGCGGCGGCCGGGCTTGGACACACGGGCGATCTGCTTAATGACAGGCTCGCCTTCGTGGTACTTCAGCTCGATCTTCAGGTTCTTCACACCCGGGCGCAGCTCCTGCTCGGAGTAGCCACGGATGTAACCCTCGCGCTTGAGCACCTCAAGCACGTTGCTGCGCAGCTTGGACGCCGGGCTTTCCACAACAGACATACGGGCGTGCTGACCGTTGCGGATGCGGGTCAGCATATCGCCGAGCGGATCGCTCAAAGACATATTCGACCCTCCTTACCAGCTCGACTTCACCATGCCGGGAATCTGGCCGGTGGAGGCCAGTTCACGGAGGGTGACGCGGGACAGCTTGAACTTGCGATAGAACGCCCGCGGACGGCCGGTCATTTCGCAGCGGTTGCGGATGCGCACCTTCGAGGAGTTGCGCGGCAGTTCGGCCAGCTTGAGGCGGGCGGCGAACTGCTCTTCCGGCGGGAGGGTACGGTCGGAGGCGATGGCCTTGAGGCGCGCGCGCTTGTTGGCGAACTGCTTCACCAACTTCGTGCGGCGCTTGTTCTTCTCGATGGCACTGGTCTTAGCCATGGGGTCGTGCTCCAGCCAATCAGCTCACGAACGGCATGTCGAAGGCCTTCAGGAGAGCCTTGGCTTCCTGGTCGGTCTTCGCCGAGGTGACGAAAATGATGTCCATGCCGCGGATCTGATCGATCTTGTCGTAGTCGATCTCCGGGAAAATGATCTGCTCCTTGACGCCCATGGCATAGTTGCCACGGCCGTCGAAGCTGCTGCCGGGGATGCCGCGGAAGTCGCGGACACGCGGCAGCGCGATCGTGACCAGACGATCCAGGAACTCGTACATGCGATCGCGGCGCAGGGTCACCTTGCAACCGATCGACATGCCCTCACGCAGCTTGAACTGCGCGATCGACTTGCGGGACTTCGTGATGACCGGCTTCTGGCCGGCGATCGCCGTAAGCTCGCTTACCGCGTTCTGGATCTTCTTGGAGTCGCCGACAGCCTCGCCGACACCCATGTTGATGACGATCTTCTCGATCCGCGGAACTTCCATGTCGTTCTTGTAGCCGAACTCGCTCTTGAGCGCGGCGCGGA
>JAEZID010000340.1 GCA_023416195.1 Pseudomonadota bacterium
GAAGTACAGGCGCTTGGCCGACTTCGGCTTCTGGAACATGTAGAGCGCGAGGCTCTCCGGCGGGGCGTAGGCCAGCCATTCCTCCATGGTCAGGCCGTTGCCCTTGGACTTGGAGATCTTCTGGCCCCGGTCGTCCAGGAACAGTTCGTAGTTGAAGCCCTCCGGCGGGGTGCCGCCGAGGATCTTCGCGATCTTGCCGGCGAGGTCGGCGGACGGGATCAGGTCCTTGCCGTACATCTCGTAATCGACGCCCAGCGCGTACCAGCGCATGCCCCAATCCGGCTTCCACTGCAGCTTGACGTGGCCGCCGGTGACGGGGACCTCGACCTTCCGGCCGTCCTCGTCCTGGAAGACGATGGTGCCGGCGTCCACGTTGCGCTCCAGCACGGGGACCTGGAGGACGCGGCCGGTGGTCGGGGAGACGGGCAGGAACGGGCTGTAGGTCGCCTGACGCTCCTCGCCCAGCGTCGGCAGCATGACCGCCATGATCGCGTCGTAGTTGCGCAGGACGCCGAGCAGCGCCTCGTCGAAGCGGCCGGACTTGTACCAGTCGGTCGAGGACTGGAACTCGTACTCGAAGCCGAAGCTGTCGAGGAAGGCGCGCAGGCGCGCGTTGTTGTGCGCGCCGAAGCTCTCGTGCGTGCCGAACGGGTCGGGCACCTGGGTCAGCGGCTTGCCGAGGTTGGCGGCCACCATCTCCTTGTTCGGGACGTTGTCCGGGACCTTGCGCAGGCCGTCCATGTCGTCGGAGAAGCAGAAGAGCTTGGTGGGGATGTCGCTCATCCGCTGGAAGGCCTGGCGCACCATGGTGGTGCGCGCCACCTCGCCGAAGGTGCCGATGTGCGGCAGGCCCGACGGGCCGTAGCCGGTCTCGAACAGGACGTAGCCTTTGGCCGGCGGCGCTTTCGCGAAGCGCGCGACCAGTTTGCGCGCCTCCTCGAACGGCCACGCCTTCGCCTGCAACGCCAAATCCCGCTCGCCGGTCATGGTTGGAGCCCCTTCAACAAACACACGTGTCGGAAAGGCCGGACCCTAGGGCGGGCGAAAGAAAAACGCAACTGAAGCGAACTGGCGTTCGCTTCAGATTTTTACGGCCTCATGTGCCGGCCGGGCTTCGGCCGCACGCGCGGCCGGGACCGCCTTCGCGGTCCAAAGCGGATTGAAATCCGCTTTAGTCGAGCGATTCGTCGCGGAACCGGCGCTGGATCTCCTCCACCGCCTCCATCTGGGCGGCGAGCGCCTCGACGCAGTCCGGGTCGAACTTGGATCCGGCCTTCTCGCGCAGGAAGGCCAGGGCGTCGGCGTTGCTCCAGGCGGCCTTGTAGGGGCGCACGCTGGTCAGCGCGTCGAACACGTCGGCCACCGTGGTGATGCGGCCCTCGATGGACACCGCGTCGCCCGACAGGCCTTGCGGGTAGCCGGAGCCGTCCACCGTCTCGTGATGGTGGGCGATGATGTTGGCGAGCAGCTGGCCGTAGGGCAGCCCTTGCAGGCCGTGGTCGCGGCGCATGCCGTCCACGATCTCCAGCCCCTTCTGGACGTGGGTCTGCATGACCGCGAATTCCTCCGGCGTCAGGCGGCCGGGCTTCAGCAGGATGTGATCGGGCACCGCCACCTTGCCGATGTCGTGCAGCGGCGCGTACTGGAACAGATACTCCAGGAAGGCGTCGGACAGGCCGTGCGGCACGGCGAGGCGCCGGGCGATCAGTTGGGCGAAATGGGCCATGCGCTCCAGATGGCCGCCGGTCTCCTCGTCGCGGTGACGGCTCATGCTGCGGGCGGTGTGGACGGCGCCGAGCATGGCGCGCATCAGCGCCAATTCCCCCGCCACCATCAGCGTGATGACGCGCCGGTAGGGAACGAGGCGGGCCAGGACGTCGGGCGTGAAACAGTTGGGCTGCGTCGAATTGAAGAAGAGGAACCCGTACAGCACGCCCTGCCGCCGGATGGCGGTGACGTAGCGCGAGCGCATGCCGAGGTCGGCGAGGCGGCGGGTCTGCTCGCCGCCGGCCGTCGCGGCGCGCAGGTCGCCGACGATCAGCGGCCGCCCGGTGCGCGCCACCGAGGACAGGCCCGGCAGATCGTAGAGGTGGGCGGTGTAGCGGCCGACCGCGTTCGGGCCCTCGCTGGCGTGCAGGAACGTCTTCACCGTGTCGTTTTTCGGGTCGTACACGGCGGCGGCGACGCGGGTGATCCCGGCCAGCAGGGGGTCGGCGCGCATTTCCCGGTAGAGCGCGTTCAGCTTTTCGGCGAGGTCGCCGTCGCCAAGGACCGGATCGTCGTCGCCAAAGGTTGCGCCGTCTTGCACGCCGTTCGGCTCCGGCCGGAAGGGAAGGGGGGCGAGCGCCATGTTGGGTTGTCTGGTCCGGAGGTTTGGAAAACCGAATCGTATTCATACATCCGGACTACCTCCTTGTGCATAGCGCATTCTGACGCGGGGCGGGTGAGACAAGCCCGCGCTTGCCCGTTTGGGGATGAGCGCGCACATCTGAAGGGCATTTTCCCGAGGACCGGAATGAGCTGGCTCTACCTGACCATCGCCATCGCCTTCGAGATCGTCGGCACCACCGCCATGAAGATGTCCGACGGCATGACCCGCCTGTGGCCGAGCGTGACGGTGGTGGTCTGCTATCTGGCGGCCTTCGTGCTGCTGGCCAAGGCGCTAAAGGACATCGAGGTCGGGGTCGCCTACGCGATCTGGTCGGCGGTCGGCACGGCGGCCATCGCGGCCATCGGCATCTGGGTGTTCGGGGAGTCGGCCAGCCTGCTGAAGCTGGCGGGGATCCTGCTGATCGTGGCGGGCGTGGTGAGTCTGCGGATGGCGGGCGGGGGGGCTTGACGTGTGGCCTAACGCAAGCAGTCCGCGAGACCTTCCCGTTCCACCACGGCCATGCGGCGTTCGATGATGCTCGCGCGGCGGGCGACGTAGGCGCTGGGCTTGGACGGCGACCAGCGGAGGGGGTTGGGGAGGACAACGGCGAGCAGGGCGGCCTCGCGGCGGGTCAGGGCCGAGGCCGGCTTGTTGAAATGGTGGCGCGATGCTGCCTCGGCGCCGTAGACGCCGTCGCCCCACTCCACGACGTTCAGGTAGACCTCCAGGATGCGGTGCTTGGGCCAGAGGGTCTCGATCAGCAGGGTGAAGTAGGCCTCCACGCCCTTGCGCACCCAACTGCGGTCGGGCCAGAGGAAGGCGTTCTTCGCCGTCTGCTGGCTGATCGTGCTGCCGCCGCGGAGGCGTCCGCCCTCCTCGTTGTCCTCCAGCGCCGCCCCGATGGCCGCCCAGTCGAAGCCGCCGTGGCCGCAGAACTGCGTGTCCTCCGCCGCGATCACCGCGCGGGCGAGGTGGGGGGAGATGGAGGACAGCGGCACCCAATCCTTCTCAAGGCCGCTGCCGCCGGCGGCGCGGATCAGCATCAGGGGCGTGGCGGGAACCGGTGCCGCGCGGTAGAGCGCCGCCCAGCCGACGCTGAAGGCGGTCAGGGCGACCGTGATCGCGACTGCCAGGCGCAGCAGACGTCGTACCGAAAACCGCATGCCGTTCGTCTCCCTCCGGACGGAAGTGGGCGGGGCGCCACTTTCGGGTGGGACAAGCGGGTCGGTCAACACGGCTGTGCTCGCTTTGCGCGGGCTGGGGCCTTTATACT
>JAEZID010000343.1 GCA_023416195.1 Pseudomonadota bacterium
CCGGCGGTCACCGGCGTGCGGCTGTCGCGCAACCACGGCCACCAGCTGGCGCTGACCGCCGGCCTGCACGTCTGCCGGGGCGAGCGCATCCTGATCATCGACGCCGACCTTCAGGACCCGCCGGAGCTGCTGGGCACCATGATGGAGCTGATGGACGGCGGCGCCGACGTGGTCTACGGCACGCGCACCGCGCGCGACGGCGAAACATGGTTCAAGAAGGGCACGGCGGCGCTGTTCTACCGCCTGCTCGACCGGCTGGTGGACATCGACATCCCCAAGGACACCGGCGATTTCCGCCTGATGAGCCGCCGCGCGCTGGAGGTGCTGAACGCCATGCCGGAACAGCACCGCTTCATCCGGGGCATGGTCAGCTGGATCGGGCTGCGGCAGGTGCCCCTGGCCTACGACCGGCAGGCGCGGCTGGCCGGCACGACCAAGTACCCGCTGAGCAAGATGATCCGCTTCGCGCTCGACGCGATCACCAGCTTTTCCATCAAGCCGCTGCGCGCCGCGTCCTACATCGGTTTCGGCTTCGCGCTGTGCGCCCTGCTGGCGCTGGCCTACGCGCTGTACAGCTGGGCGCAGCACCGCGTCGTTCCCGGCTGGACCAGCGTGATGGTCGTGACCCTGGTGCTGGGCAGCACGCAGCTTCTGATCCTGGGCGTGCTGGGCGAGTATCTCGGGCGTCTCTACATGGAGACCAAGCAGCGCCCGCTGTTCGTGGTGGACAGCATCGCGCGGCATCCGCTGGCCGAGGCGGCGCAGACGGCCGCCGTGACGCCCGTGTCGGCGGCGGTCAACGATCTGGGCACCGGCATCGGCGCTGCGGCGGGGGCCTTCTCGCGGATCGAGGCGAAGTGATGCCGCCCCTCCGCGCCGCGATTCCCTGGACGGCGATCCGCTTCGCGGTGGTGGGGCTCGCCAACACGGCGTTGGACTTCCTGGTGTTCGTGGCGCTGATGACGGCGTTCGGCGCGCCGGTGCTGCTCGCCAACGCGGGCGGCTACGGCTTCGGCGTGGTGTCGAGCTTCCTGCTGAACCGCAGCTGGACCTTCCGCGTCCGCCGCGACGACGCCCCGCTGGCCCGCCGCCTGCCGGTGTTCCTGGCCTTCAATCTGGTGGGGCTGGGGATTTCGACGCTGGTGGTGGCGCTGCTGGTGCCGGCGCTGCACCCGCTGGCCGCCAAGGTCGCCGCCACGGGCGCGACCTTCGCCTGGAACTACTGGTCGAGCCGCCGTTTCGTCTTCACCACCGCCCCAACCACCGCCCCCCTTGCGTGACCTAGGCGTTTTGCGGCCTTCTTGGGCGCTCAAGGATAGGACCGGAGAGCGCGCATGGATCGGGTGGACTGTGTGGTGGTGGGGGCCGGGGTCGTCGGCCTGGCGGTCGCCCGGCGGCTGGCGCGCGAGGGCCGCGAGGTGGTGATCCTGGAGGCGGCGGACGCCATCGGCACCGGCACCAGCTCCCGCAACTCCGAGGTCATCCACGCCGGCATCTACTACCCCACGGGAAGCCTGCGGGCGCGGCTGTGCGTGGCCGGGCGGGACGCGCTCTACGCCTATTGCCGGGAGCATGGGGTCGAGCACAAGCGCATCGGCAAGCTGATCGTCGCCACGGACGAGAGCCAGCGTCCCCGCCTCGACGCCATCCGGCGGCAGGCCGCGGCCAACGGAGTGGACGACCTTTATGAAATCTCCGCCGCCGAGGCGATGGCCCTGGAGCCGAACCTGCGCTGCGTCGGGGCGCTGGTGTCGCCCTCCACCGGCATTATCGACAGCCACGGGCTGATGCTGGCCCTGCAAGGCGATGCGGAGGAGGCCGGCGCCGCGCTGGCGCTGCTGAGCCCGCTGGAACGCGCCCACCGCACCGCCGCCGGTTTCGAACTGGAAATCGGCGGGGCGGAGCCGATGCGGCTGGCCTGCGCCACGCTGGTCAACGCGGCGGGTTTGGGCGCCTGGGCCGTGGCGCGCGGGCTGGAGGGGTTCCCGGCCGACCGGATCCCGCCGCGCGTGCTGGCCAAGGGCAACTACTACGCGCTGGCGCAAGGCCGCTCGCCCTTCGCGCGGCTGGTCTACCCGGTGCCGGTGGACGGCGGGCTGGGCGTTCACCTGACGCTCGATCTCGCCGGGCAGGCGCGGTTCGGGCCGGACGTGGAATGGCTGTCGCCGGAGGACTACGACCGCATCGACTACGCCGTCGATCCGGCTCGCGCCGACGCCTTCTACGGGGAGGTGCGGCGCTATTGGCCGGGCCTGCCGGACGGCGCGCTGGTGCCGGCCTATTCCGGCGTGCGGCCGAAGCTGTGCGGCCCCGGCCAGCCGCAGGCCGATTTCCTGATCCAGGGACATGACGCGCACGGCATCCCCGGCCTGGTCCACCTGTTCGGGATGGAGTCGCCGGGCCTGACCTCCTGCCTCGCCATCGCCGACGAGGTGGCGGCCAAGCTCACGTAATGTCCCTTTGCCGCGCCGCGGTATCTTGACCGTGGCGCACCATCCCCCAATCTAAGGAGAGGCGGCGCCGAACATGCCTCGGGCCGCCAGCCGCCGGGCGCCGGAAACGGGCCCTATGTGCAACTCGCTCGCCTCACGAGGAGGATGCGCCGTGACGACACGCCTCTCGCTCTTCAACAGCCCGCTGCTGCTCGGCTTCGACCAGTTCGAGCGCACGCTGGACCGCATCGCCAAGAATTCCGCTGAAGGTTATCCGCCCTACAACATCGAGCAGATCGGGGACGACGGGCTGCGCATCACGCTCGCCGTGGCCGGCTTCACGTCGGAAGACCTGTCGGTGCAGATCGAGGACAACCAGCTGGTGATCCGGGGCCGGCAGAGCGACGACAAGTCGCGCATCTACCTGCACCGCGGCATCGCCGCGCGCCAGTTCCAGCGCAGCTTCGTCCTGGCCGAGGGAATCGAGGTGGTCGGCGCGTCGCTGGACAACGGGTTGCTGCACATCGACCTGAAGCGCCCGATGCCGGAGCCGAAGGTGCGCACCATCAAGATCGAACAGACGATGCCCGCCGCCGGCGGGGCCGTCGGACCGCAAACCATCGACGTCGCCCCGGAACGCGCCGAGAGCTGACCGTTTCGTTAGAAAGGTCCATCCATCATGAACGCTACGAACAACAAGGCCACGACCATCCTGCGCCAACTGTCGCCCCAGGATTTCGCCGCCTTCGGCGTCGATCACGTCGCCTACGTCCGCCCGGTGACCGTCAACGGTGTCGGCGCCTTTTCGGTGCACGCCGCCGACGGCACGCCGCTGACCGTTCTGCCGAAGCTCGACGTGGCTTTCGCCGCGATCCGCCAGAACGATATGGAACCGCTCAGCCTGCATTGACGCGGGGCCGCACAGTCGACACGGCGCTTTTCGAAAGGCCGGCCTGCCGATGCGGGCCGGCTTGTTTCGTGCAAACCTATGACAAACGTCGCGGGGGCCGTGTCCAGCCTTGCCACCACCGCTGGAAGAATTATCTTAGGCGGCATCGAAAGGATTAGCCCTCTCGGTGGCGGGGATTTGGGAGAGACAGTTGGACGGCGGTCAAGAAGCGGGCGGCGACGCGTCCAAGCGCAAGGCCTGGGAGGACGAGGCCCGGGATTCCCTTCACATCCTGCCGCTGTCGACCATTCCCCTGGAGACCCCCGGCCTGCAGCACGCGCGGCTGATCAAGAACGTGCGGCTGGAAACCGTCGTCGAGATGTTCCACGACGTCCAGACCGGCAGCGGGCAAATACTGCCACGGAACGTCGTCGTCTATTTCGAATCCTACAAGGAGGAGGTCGAGCGCGATCTGGTGAAGATCGAGAAGATCGCCCACGCCTCCAGCTTCGACGTCTACTCCTCGCGCATCGAGTTGCGGCGGCTGAACATCGACGTGAACAGCGTCGAATCCCTGACTCTGTCGGAGAAGAAGAAGGCGGAGCTGACCAACTACATGCGTGTCTTCACGCGCCCGTTGATGGAATACGTCTACGGGACCGACGACATGCAGGTTCAGGACGTCACCGACATCATCGCCATGTTCGCCAACCCCAACCGGGAGGAGGCGCTGCGCAACCTGCGCATGATGGCCGACCGGCTGGACATCGGCCTGACCGAGATCCCCCAGTTCCTGGAGGAATACGGCGACATCTTCCTGTCGCTGGCCTATTTCAAGAAGTGCCTGGACGACATCGTCCCGGAGGTCCAGAGGTTCCTGACCTGGATGAGCGAGATCCGCAACTCCATCGAGGTCAAGCGCGACGCCCGCCAGATGAAGATGCTGGACGAGATCAACCGCGACCTGACGGACATCTCCACCTCCATCACCGGCCGGTTCGAGAGCTTCGACAACCGCTCCAAGGACTTTTGGAGCGACATCAACGCCGAGACCTTCCGGTCGATCCGCGAGCTGATCTCCTCGCATCACATCACCATCGGCGGCGTGCTGTGCGGACTGGCGGTGAAGATGGACCTGTGGAAGGGCCGCTTCGCGCGCGGCGGCGGCGGACCGAACCGCCGGCTGGAGTTCGTCAAGTCGGAAATCCTGCCGGGCCTGTCGCACATCAAGGCGCTGGAACAGTCCGCACGCACGCACGTGTAGGGGCGGCTACTCGGTCATTTCGATCACGGTCGTGACCGAGCCCGCCTCGTCCACCGCGACGGCGAGCGCGTCGAAGTCCGGCGGGCCGAAATTACCGGCCCTGGCGGCGCGGCTGAAGCCGTAAGGCTCCGTCGGGATGCCCAGCATGCTGGTGCCGAGCTTTTCGTCGCCGTCCACGTCCTGGAAGGCCGACAGGCCGTAGTACCCCGGCGGCAAGCCGGCGAAGACCACCGTCACGTCCGGCGCCGACGCGTCCACGATCTGACCGGCGAACCGGCGGTCGGCCTTGTACGGGTCGGCGCCATCATACAGGGCGACCCACACTTTGCCCTGTTGGGGCTTGACGTTCCGCACGGTTGCGCGAAGCTCCCCGGCGTCGGCGCTCGCCGCCACCGTCATCAATGCCGCCATCAGCAACGCCGGAATCAACCACAGTGCGGTCCTCATTCGTCTCTCCTGATCGGACGGGCATCGGTTCAGCCCCCTTCCCATGCCGGGAATCGGGACCGCCGCGCCACGCCGGCTGCGGGACCGGAGGGGGCCGGCTTCGCGAAATGCAGGGCCATGCTGTCCACGATGCGTGAAATGCAGGCGCGGGAACGAGTTGGTCAGCCCCGGACGCCGTACCTGCGACGGCTGTTCCGCCAGCGCCTGCCGGTGGTGCTGGCCTCGGTCGCGGTGCTGGCGGTGATCGGCCCCTTCGGCACCTTCCAGGATCTGACCCTGCCGCAGCGGCTGGCCTATTGGGGCGGGATGATCGGCTTCGGCTTCCTGGCCTTCGAACTGATCGTACACATGGCCATCCGCCTGTCGCGGGAGCGTGCCGATGCGTGGCGGACAATGCTGGCCGGCGTGCTGCTGGCCGTGACCGTCGTGCAGACCGTCTTCGTCGCCCTGCTGGAGCGCGCCTCACGCGGCAACGACTTCCTCAGCCCGCTGGGGCTGATGGAACTGTACGTCTACGTCACGGTCATCACCGTGCTGGTGTCCGTCGCCCCGGTGCTGCTGGAACTCAAGGACCGTGGCCTGCTCGCGCCGGCCCTTGCGCCCGCCCCTGAACCGGCAGCGGTTCCGGTGGAGGCCGAAGCGCCGCCCGCCCCGCGCGAACCCGCCTTCCTCGCCCGCATCCCGGCGAAGCTCGGCCGCGACCTGCTGGCGCTGGAGATGGAGGACCATTACGTCCGCGTCCACACGGCCGAGGGCAGCGACCTGATCCTGATGCGGATGCGCGACGCGGTGGCTGAACTGGCCGGGCTGGAGGGGTTGCAGGTCCACCGCTCCTACTGGGTCGCGGCGGCGGCCGTCACGGGCGTGGAGCGCAAGCCCGACGGCAAGATGACGCTGTGCTTGAGCAACGGCCTGCGCGTGCCGGTCAGCCGCAGCTACGCGGCCGACGTGCGCGCGGCGGGATGGACGGAGAAGGCGGGCACATAAGCACAGAAGGCGGAAGACCGTGGCTCAATCACATCCAGGGAGCGCCATGGTGTTGACACAAGCTTACAAAAAGGTGTCTTCTCCATGCTCCGGTCAACCTATTCCCGGACAAAGCTCATTCTAAAACGCTTCCCTTCGCAGCTACCCGCTTGTGACAAGAGGTAATTTTATGGCTCAGTTAACAGCGTCAGATGTGTCTTCCTGGGAAACCGCTTTTGCAGCGCGGTCAGATTTGGCAGAGTACGGCGACAATTCCCTTGGGCTTTTTGCGCTTGCTCTTAGATTCGGAATTGAAGACTTAACAACCGTTGCCGCAGAGTCGATAACAGACGGCAACGATGATAAGAAATGCGATATAATTTATATTGATAGAGATAACGGCATAGCCGTTATTGCTCAGTGCTATAAATCGGCGAGACCAAAGTTTTCTGCTCCATCAAACAAAGCAAGCGATCTTAATACTGCAGCAGCTTGGCTTTTACAGAGGCCAATCAAAGATCTTCCCGAAAGAATAAAATCTTCCGCGGAAGAATTGCGCGAAGCCCTAAAGGCAAAGCAGATCAACGAAATTAATTTTTGGTATGTTCACAATTTAGCAGAATCAGATAATGTTAAGAATGAAATAGACACAGTTATGCATACAGCGCAGTCGATACTGAGCAACCATTTCCCAGATTGTCAAGCAAAAATCCACGGACTTGAAATTGGCAAAAAGAAATTTGAAGAGTGGTACAACGACACCCTTTCGCCGATTCTGGTAAGTGACGAATTTGAGATTGTCATATCTTCTGGCTTTGAAGTGGAAGGCCCAGAGTGGAAGGCGTTTGTGACCACCGTGCCAGCACGCTTCTTGCGGAGGACCTACCGCACCCACAAAACAAAGATATTTTCTGCAAACATTAGAGATTACCTAGGATCCCGCTCAAGCGACTCCAACATCAACAACGGAATAAAAAAATCAGCCGAGTCCGACCCTGACAACTTTTGGGTTTTCAACAATGGAGTAACAATACTTGTTCATGAATTTGAAGAAAAGCAAAAGGGCAAAAAAAGGATTCTCGCCATCAGGGGGATGTCAATTGTCAACGGCGCACAAACTACTGGAGCCATCGGCTCTCTTACAAAATATCCCGCAGACACAACTGCCGTTTTGGCTAGGTTTGTGAAGACGGAAAATACAGATTTAGTACGCAATATAATACAGTTTAACAACAGCCAGAACAAAGTTACAGCATCTGACTTCAGGAGCACTGATTCTATACAAAAAAGGATAAAAGAAGAAATGAGAGAATTCCCCTGCGCAGAATATGAGGGAGGCCGCAGAGGTGGATATGGTGACGCAATTAAACGACGCCCCAATCTGCTTCCGTCCTATACCGTCGGCCAAGCCCTAGCAGCCTTTCACGGCGACGCAGTAACCGCTTACAATCAAAAATCTGAAATCTGGGTAAACGATCGCCTATACGCAAAATACTTCAATGACGACACAACTGCAGCTCATATAATATGCGCTTACTCACTTCTACGCGCTGTCGAAGCATTAAAACTGGACTTGGTTAGCCGAGCAAAAGCTGGAGGCGATATAACGGATATCGAGAAAGACGTTCTTGACTTTTTTAGGAAAAGGGGATCTATCTACCTTTTTGTAGCCGCCGTTAGCTCGTGCATAGAAGTTTTTTTAGGGAGAAAGGTTCCAAATCTCTTCAGTCTTGAGTTCAAAGAGAAAGCCTCTCCGGAGCAAGCACAAGAAATCTGGTCCACTGTCGTAATGGTTGTAGCGCCGCTTTGCGTACATTTGAGCGAGGCTTTTGCTGACGGATTGAAGAATGCCAGCAGCGTTCAGCGCGCGATTACACGCTTCAAATCACTAGTAGCGGTAACTGCAGGTCCTAACTCAGCCGTTTACAAGGAATTTGCTACAAACTTCTGACAGCCAATAATGCTTCTGCCCCTCGCCGATCGCATGCCGACAGGGGGCAGAAGCGTAAATACTCTTGTGTCGGTTGCCTTTACGCCGCCAAGTTCCGCAGCACGTAGTTCAGCACGCCGCCGTGCTTGTAATAGTCCACCTCGTCCACCGTATCGATGCGGAGCAGCAGCGGCACCTCCCGCTTTTCGCCGTTGGCGCGGGTGATGGTGAGGGTCACGTCCTTCCTCGGCCGCAGGTCCTGTTCGATGCCGACGATGTCGAAGGTCTCCGACCCGTCGAGCTTCAGGTCGTTGCGGGTCAGGCCGTCCTTGAACTGCAAAGGCAGGATGCCCATCCCGACGAGGTTGGAGCGGTGGATGCGCTCGAAGCTTTCGGCGATCACGGCGCGGATGCCCAGCAGCTTGGTCCCCTTGGCCGCCCAGTCGCGGCTGGAGCCGGTGCCGTATTCCTTGCCGGCGATGACGACCAGCGGCACGCCCTCCTGGGCGTAGCGCATGGCCGCCGTGTAGATCGGCAGGCGGTCGCCGGAGGGATAGTGCCTGGTCTCGCCGCCTTCCACGCCGGGGATCAGTTCGTTCCGGATGCGGATGTTGGCGAAGGTGCCGCGCATCATCACCTCATGGTTGCCGCGCCGCGCACCGTAGGAGTTGAAGTCCTGCGGACGCACCTGATGGCTCAGCAGATACTCGCCGGCCGGGCTGGTCTTCTTGATCGAGCCGGCGGGGGAGATGTGGTCGGTGGTGATGGAATCGCCCAGCACGGCCAGCACGCGGGCACCCGTCACGTCCGACACCGGGGCGGGCGTCTTCGGCATGTCGGTGAAGAAGGGCGGCAGCTTCACGTAGGTGGAGCCCTCCTGCCACTGGTAGGTCTGGCCCTCCGCCGTGGCGATGGAGCGCCACTGGGTCGGCCCCTCGAACACGTTGCCGTAACGGCCGCGGAACATGTCCGGCGAGAGGGAGGCGTTGATGGCGTCCTGAACCTCCTGGTTGGTCGGCCAGATGTCCTTCAGATAGACCGGCTGCCCGTCCTTGCCGGTGCCCAGCGGGTCCCTGGTCAGGTCGATCTTCATGTTGCCGGCCAGCGCGTAGGCGACGCACAGCGGCGGCGAGGCCAGATAGTTGGCGCGCGTGTGCGGGTTCACGCGGCCTTCGAAGTTGCGGTTGCCCGACAGCACGGCGGCGACCACCAGATCGCCCTCCTCCACCGCCGAGGCGATGGCGTCGGGCAGCGGGCCGCTGTTGCCGATGCAGGTGGTGCAGCCGTAGCCGACGATGTTGAAGCCCAGCTGGTCCAGGTAGGGCTGCAAACCGGCCTTGGCGAGATAGTCGGTCACGACCTGCGAACCGGGGGCGAGCGAGGTCTTCACCCACGGCTTGCTGGTCAGGCCCTTTTCCACCGCCTTGCGCGCCAGCAGCCCGGCCGCCACCAGCACCGCCGGGTTCGACGTGTTGGTGCAGGAGGTGATGGCCGCGATGACCACCGCGCCCTGGTCCAGCGTGTGGTCGGTGCCCTTGACCGGAACGGCCTTGTTCGCCTCCTGCGCCTTGAACGTTTCGGTGAGATCCTTCGTGAAGCTCTGAGCGGCCTGGGACAGGGGAACGCGGTCCTGCGGGCGCTTTGGGCCGGCCAGCGACGGTTCGACCGTCGTCATGTCCAGTTCCAGCGTGTCGGTGAAGACCGGGTCCTGGGTGTCGGCGTCGCGCCACATGCCCTGGGCGCGGGCGTAGGCTTCGACCAGCGCGACGCGGTCGGGGTCGCGGCCGGTGAAGGTCAGGTACTTGATGGTCTCGGCGTCGATGGGGAAGATGCCGCAGGTGGCGCCATATTCCGGGGCCATGTTGCCGATGGTCGCGCGGTCGGCCAGCGTCAGATGGTCGAGGCCGGGGCCGTAGAATTCCACGAACTTGCCGACCACGCCCTTCTTGCGCAGCATCTGCGTGACGGTCAGCACGAGGTCGGTCGCCGTCGTCCCTTCCTTCAGCCGGCCGGTCAGCTTGAAGCCGACGACCTCCGGGATCAGCATGGAGATGGGCTGGCCGAGCATGGCCGCCTCCGCCTCGATGCCGCCGACGCCCCAGCCCAGCACGCCCAGGCCGTTGACCATGGTGGTGTGGCTGTCGGTGCCGACCAGCGTGTCGGGGTAGGCGACCAGTTTGCCGGACGGGTCGGTGTCGGTCCACACGCCCTGCGCCAGATATTCGACGTTCACCTGATGGCAGATGCCGGTGCCCGGCGGCACGACGCGGAAGCTGTCGAACGCCTTCTGGCCCCAGCGCAGGAAGGCGTAGCGTTCCAGGTTGCGCTCGAACTCAAGCTCCACGTTCTTCTCGAAGGCGGAGGGGTTGCCGAAATAGTCCACCATCACCGAATGGTCGATGACGAGGTCCACCGGCACCAGCGGGTTGATCTTCTTCGGGTCGCCGCCCAGCGCCGCCATCGCCTCGCGCATCGCGGCGAGGTCGCAGACGGCGGGGAC
>JAEZID010000363.1 GCA_023416195.1 Pseudomonadota bacterium
CTGCTGCGCACGCGCGGTTGCCGGTTCGTGACCCTGTCGGAGTGGATCAGCAGCCTGATCAGCCTCTCCACCCCGCGCATCGCCCAGAAATGATATGGACGGCGCCTGAGGGCGCCGTCCATATCACCCTCTCAATCAATGCTATCGCATTGATCTGCCGGGTTTTACCGGCGGCGCTCAATGGAAGCGTTCAAGCGCCGCCGGTATGAAACCGGAAAGCCTGCGGGCGGAAGAGCGTTGGGCCGCTTCGATTGAGGCGGCCCAACGGCGCGCAGGCTTTTGAAAGCGACTTTTGAAAGCGACGCTGCCTTTACGCCGCGCTCTTGGCGCGGCCGCGACCACGGCGGGCGGGCTTGGCGGGCTGGTCGGCTTTCTTGCCGAGGCCGATCGACTTCGCAAAGGCCGAACGCTGTTCGGCGTAGTTCGGCGCCGTCATCGGATAATCGGCCGGCAGGCCCCACTTGCGGCGGTAATCGTCCGGCGTCATGCCGTAGGCCGTGCGCAGATAGCGCTTCAGCATCTTCAGCTTCTTGCCGTCTTCCAGGCAGACGATGTATTCGGGCGTCACCGACTTCTTGATCGGAACGGCCGGGCGCAGCTCGACCGGTTCCGGAGCCGCCGGCTTGCCGGTGCCGGACAGGCTCTGGTGAACGATCCGGATGAGGTTCGGAAGATCATTCACGGCAATCTGGTTGGAGCGGACATAGGAAGCGACGATCTTCCCGGTCATCGAAACCAGATCGGTGTTCGACATCTCCGACCCATCGTTGTCGCTGCTTTGCATGTTTGTTTCCTTTGCGGGCGAATGATCCTGCGCGCAGCATGGTCAAAGTGATGCGTCGTGCGCAAGCCTGTTATTGTCATAAACATGCCGGCGAGTGATGTGTTTCGCGCAGCACAACCGCCCGGCCGCGCCAGTCAAGCCGCAATACAACACGACGAATGAAAAATGGCCGCGCGTTCAGTCGCGGAAACGCTCGCTTTTGATCAGGTCGGCGTACCAACGGGCCGACGCTTTCGGCGTGCGTTTCTGAGTCGCGAAGTCCACATGCACGATGCCGAAACGGTTGCCGTAGCCGCTTCCCCACTCGAAGTTGTCGAGCAGCGACCACACGAAGTAGCCGCGCACGTCGGCACCCGCGCGAATCGCCTCGTGCATTTTGGCGTTGTAAAGGCGCAGGTAATTGATGCGGTGTTGATCGTCGATGGCGCCGGATTCGTCGGGCGCATCGCTGCCGCCGCAACCGTTTTCGGTGATGACGATGGGCATGCGGTAGCGCCGCGCAATCTCCAGCAGCTCATCCCGGAAAGCGTCCGGGAAGATCGCCCACCCGACGCCGTAGGTCGGCGAATCGGGCGGCGCGTCGCCCCACCCGTACCCCCAGGTCATGGCCGGGTCCGCCTTGGCGAAGATCGGACCGTAATGGTTCAAGCCGAACCAGTCCACGGGGCGGCAGATGCGCGCCATGTCGCCGGCCTGCACGTAGGGCTCAATGGCCTGGGCGATGCGCGGCGAATAATGACCGAGCAGTTGCGGATCGCAGAAGGCGAGGTTCCAATGCTCGTCCAGCAGGGCCGCCGGCTCGACGTTCTCCGCCCGGCCGCCCTCGGGCAGGACGCGCTGGCGGTTGTGCACGGCGCCGATGGAGGCGCCCGGCACCAGATCGCGGATCACGTCCACCCCGGCCCCGTGGGCGAGGTTCACGTGGTGGATGGCGCGCAGGTGCTGCGCGCGGTCGGTGATGCCGGGCGCGGCCCAGGGAATCGCGTAGCCGAACAGGGTGAAGACGGAGAACTCGTTGAAGGTGATCCAGCGCTTCACCCGGTCGCCGTAGCGGCGCGCCAGCAGCGCCGCGTAGTCCGCGTACCAGCCCGCGCAATCCCGGTTTGCCCAGCCGCCCTGGTCGTGCAGCGCCTGCGGCAGGTCCCAATGGTACACGCACAGCCAGGGCTCGATCCCCGCCGCCAGCGCGCCGTCGATCACGCGATCGTAGAAATCGAGGCCCTTCTCGTTGATCGCCCCGCGCCCGCGCGGCAGCACGCGCGGCCACGCCACCGAGAAGCGGTACGCATCCACGCCCAGATCGCGCATCAGCGCGATGTCGTCCTCATAGCGGTGGTAGTGGTCGCAGGCGACATCGCCGGTGTCGCCGTTGACGACTCCGCCGGCCGTCCGGCAGCGCGTGTCCCAGATGCTCGGCCCGCGCCCGTCCTCGGCCGCCGCGCCCTCGATCTGATAGGCGGAGGTGGAGACGCCCCACACGAAATCGCTTCGCAGCTTGGTGTTCGCGGGCGCTTCGGCGGTGGGCTTTTCCAGGATTGCGTTGGTCTGGGACATGGCTTCCTCCGCCCGGCTGAACAGTCCTTTCGGGCGGACCACTCACACCGTGATAGTACCTTTGGCATGGTGGCGAGGGAATGGGCATAATTGGGTCATTGTCCCAGCGGACATTATTCCAGCGGAGCGTCCCGCCATGCCCACGCAGACCCCTGAAGCACGCGCACTCGGCCTTCCCGACGACTTTCTGTGGGGGGCCTCGACCTCCGCCTTCCAGGTGGAAGGGGCAGCCGGCGAGGACGGGCGCGGGCCAAGCGTCTGGGACACCTTCTGCCGCCTGAAGGGCCGGGTGGACAACGGCGACACCGGCGACGTCGCCTGCGACCACTACCACCGCTACGCCGAGGATGTGGCGCTGATGCGGGATCTCGGCGTCGGCGCCTACCGTTTCTCCATCTCCTGGCCGCGCGTGCTGCCGCGCGGGCGCGGGGCGATCAACGAGAAGGGCCTCGACTTCTACGACCGGCTGATCGACCGGCTTCTGGAGGCCGGAATCGAGCCCTGGGCCTGTCTTTACCACTGGGATTTCCCGCAGGCGCTGCACGACCTCGGCGGCTGGTCCAGGCGCGACAGCGCGGGCTGGTTCGCCGATTACGCCACGCTCTGCGCCCGGCGCTACGGCGACCGGGTGAAGCGCTGGGCGACCTTCAACGAGTTCTCGGTCTTCACGCTGTTCGGCTACGCCTTCGGCTGGGGCGCCCCCAGCATCGCCGACCGGGCCGAGCATCTGAAGGTCATTCACCACGTCAACCTCGCCCACGGGGCCGGGGTGGACGTTCTGCGCGCCCTCGTCCCGAACGCCTCCATCGGCGCCGTGCACAGCTACCAGCCCTGCCGGCCGGAGGACGATGCGCCGGAGAACGTCGAGGGGGCCGCGCTCTTCAACGAGCTGTGGAACCTGACCTTCCCCGACCCGCAGATCCTTGGCCATTACCCGCCGCGCATCGCCCAGGCCATCGAGCCCTATGTGCAGGCCGGCGACATGGCGCGCATCGCACGGCCCATGGACTGGTTCGGCGTGAACCACTACGCGCCGGTTTACGCCAAGGCGGAGCCGGGCATGGTGTGGGGCTGCGGCTTCGGGTCCCCGCCGCCGGACATGCCGCGCACCAACATCGGCTGGCCCTACCAGCCCGACGCCTTCCGCGAGGCCCTGCTGGACCTGACCGGCCGCTACCGCCTGCCGATCTACGTGACGGAGAACGGCTACGGCACCAAGGCCGACGAGACGCCCGACGAGCGCGGCATCGTCAACGACACCGAGCGCCTCGACTATCTGCGCGCCTGCATCGGCAGCATGGCGGAGGCCCATAAGGCCGGCGCCGACGTGCGCGGCTATTTCGTGTGGTCGCTGCTCGACAACTTCGAATGGGGCGGCGGCTACGGCACCCGCTTCGGCATCGTGCATGTGGACTTCGCCACGCAGAAGCGCACGCTGAAGGAGTCGGCCAAATGGTACGCGCGGCTGATCGGGGGGAGGGTGGCCTAAAAACTCACCCCACCGTTTCAACCGCCCCGCATACCTCTTCCCTCACCCGGACCGCGCCGTTCACCCGTTCCAGCACCAGCTTGCGGCGGTGGTGGGCTTCCAGGCCGGGATGGCTGCCGATGGTCAGCACCGTCGCGGCTGGGACCTCCTCCTCGATCAGGCGGAACATGTCGTGCTCGCTCTCGGGGTCGAGGCTGCCGGTGGCGTCCTCCAGGAAGATCCAGTCCGGCCGGCGGATCAGCAGGCGGGCGAAGCCCAGGCGCTGCTGCTCGGGCATGGCCAGCACCTCGTCCCAGGAGTCCTCCTCGTCCAGCTGCGGCAGCAGGTGGCCGAGCCCGACGCGTTCCAGCGCCGCCGTGGCTTCCGCATCGCTGACCCGCTCCGGTCCGACCGGGTAGCTCAGCGCCGCGCGCAGCGTGCCATGCGCCAGATAGGGGCGCTCCGGCATGAAGAACACGCGCGTGTGGGCGGGAAGCGCGATGCGCCCGTGCCCCCACGGCCAGACCCGCGCCACCGTCCGGGACAGCCGCACCGCCGCGCCGGGATCGCCGACGATCAGCACGCGCTCGCCCGGTTTCACTTCGAGGTTGAAAGGCTTGATGACCAGCTTGCCGTCCGGCTCCGCCACCGACACGTCGCGGAAGGTCAGGGAGGTTTCGTCGTCGGAGCGGACCACCACGATGCGCTCCGTCCCTTCGCCGCCGATCTCGCGGTCGAGGCGCTGGAGCGCCGTGTTCAGGCCCAGCACGCGCTCCACCGACGCCTTCCATTCCGCCGCGCGGGCGAGGTTGTCGATGGGCCAGGACAGGGCGCCGACCGTCTGCTGGAAGGCCTGCGCCGTCTGCATCAGCACGCCGAGCGAGATGGTGCCGGCGATGTAGCTGGGTGCGGCCACCAGGATCGGGAAGGCCGCCGACAGCACCGAATAGGTCGCGCTGAAAATCATCATGTTGGACAGCGCCCGCGTCTGCCCGTTCCAGCCCTGCTTCACGCCGCCCAGCAGGCCGACGATGCGGTCGCGCTCGCCCGACTCCCCGTGCAGCAGCGCGATGGCCTGCGCGTTCTCCCGCACGCGGGCGAGGCCGAAGCGGAAGGACGCCTCGTTCCCCTGGCGGTGGTTCACGGCCTTCACCAGCGGCCGGCCGACCACCAGCGCGATGGTCGTGCCGATGGCGGCGTAGATCAGCGCGATATAGAGCAGATAGCCCGGCACGTGGAAGGTGGCGCCCAGCACCGTCACCTCCGGCGCGCCGGACAGCATCCACAGGATGTTGGTGAAGCTGATCAGCAGCAACGCGCAGTAGGACAGCGACAGCCCCAGGTCGATGGCGACCTCGGTGGAGATGCGGATGTCCTCGGCGATGCGGCCGTCGGGGTTGTCGTGGTCGCCCGGCAGGTAGGTGACCTGATGCTGCCGCCCGCGCGTCAGCCAGTCATCCAGCAGCTTCTGCGTCAGCCACGTCCGCCAGCCGATTTGCAGGCGACGCTTCACCCGCAGGTGCAGGATGGTGTTGGCGATGTTGAACAGGATGATGACGCCGACCGCTCCGATCATCGTGACGAAGCGGTCCATGGAGCGCGCCTCCAGCGCGTCGAACAGGCGCTGGCTCCACAGGTTGATCAGGATCGGAACGACCACCTGGCCGACCGTCAGCAGCCCCAGCGCCGCCGTCAGCAGGCGGACCGACCACTTCTTCTCGCTGGACCAGTAGCCGCCGGCCAAGTCGATGAACTGACGGGCGAAACCGGGCGATGCCGGATGCGAGGATTGGATCGACATGGCCTGTTCCGCCCCAGACTGACGAAATACCTCCTTACACTAACGAACGGATTATTACCAACAGCTTGCCTCAAACCTCATCTAGATCGGGCCGGCGGCTTCGTTTCGTTCGCTGTCACGAATTTGTACCGCCCCGCCGGCCTCGGCGTGGTTGGCGGCCATGTGATTGGTAGCCGTGTGGACGGCCCAGGCGGTCCCGGCGTCGATCTCGACCGCGAAGTCGAAGAAGACCGTCCGCCCGTACAGGCCGTAGCTGCCGTCCGGAATGTCCGTGAACAGATGCACCACCATCGCTCCCTGCCAGGGCGCCGTCAGCGCCGCCGCAAGGCCCAGCGCCCGGCGCGGCTGGTCCAGCACGACCCAGCCGCTGGAGGCGAGGATGCCCTCCTCCCGCTCCGCCTCGTCCACCGTGACGGAGGGCGGGGCGACCACCAGCTTGCAGGCGATGGGCGTGCGGCAACGCGGGTCCTCGATCACCGCGTGACCGCACACGGCGACCACGCCCGGCACGTCGTCCAGCGGAATGCAGGCCGACGCCTTCGCCCCATGCAGCGGATGCAGCAGGATGCGCCCGTCCCGCAGCAGGCCGAACCACGGGAAGCTGGCCTTGTGGTCGCGGCTCTTGCGCACCTGGGCCAGCACCGGCTCGGTCAGCGGCCAGACCAGACGGTCGGGCAAGGGATGCGCCGCCAGATGGCTGGCCGGGCCGTACTCCACGCCCGGAACGCCGCCCCACAGCCGCAGGGCCAGCATGCCGGCACCTCCGCCGGCCCGCGCCGGGGGCGCCACCGCGAACTCGTCGAGCAGCCCGGCCGGGGACAGCGACAGGCGCGGCGGCTCGGTCACCACGCCGACCGCGCCGATGCGCAGTTCCAGCGCGCGGTCCATGCGCTCGCAGGCGGTGGGCAGGCGCAACGGCAGCCAGCCTTCCCGCACCGCGTGGAACGGAATGCGCCATTCCGCCAGCATCCGCCCCGAATCGACGGCGTGCAGCGCGGCGGCGAAGAAGCCCCCGCCCTTTGGCGCGCTGTCCACATGCAGGTCGATGCCCACCAGCCCGCGCGCCCACATCGGCACCCGCTGCACGATCTCGTGGGCGGTCGTCGTCGTGCGCCCGTGGCGCAGCGGCACCGGCATCCCCCCCGCCGGCTTCGGCGTGGCGAAGACGAGGCGCGGCGGCGACAGGCGCAGGTTGTCCAGCAACTCCACCGCTTCCGGCGGCAACCGCGCGGCCTGCCCCCATTCCTCCCGCAGGGTCGAGAGGTTGCGCTGGAGGTCCTGGTTGCGCCGGTGCAGCCCGCCGATCTCGTCCAGCGCCTGCCCCAGCAGGGCGCGCTGGATGTCCATGGCCGAGCCCGTGCGCAGGGCCGGTTCGCTCCCCGCCCCGCCGGCCTCTCTCCACCACGCGAGCAGCCGCTCCGCATCGCCCTTCACCGCCTCGCCGCGCGCCCACAGGCACCAGACGTTGGCCGGCGGAACCGCCAGCGGGCGCAACGGCACCGTCTCGTCCGCAACGTCGAATTCCGGTGGGCAGAGCAGATAACCGCCGTCGTGCCGCATCAGGCACAGCGTGCGCATCGGCAGGACGCCGGTGTCGGCGTCCTCCGTGCGGCGCACGACGATGACCTTGGGATCCCCGTCGTAGAGCGAGGCGAACAGCGTCGCCGGTGCCGAGAGCTTCATGATGGCTCCTTTATGTTGCGGCTTTATGTTGCGGCCGGCGGGGACAGGGCGGGGCAGTCCCGCCAATCCGGTTCCGCTTCGGCCTCCTCCCCTTCCCACCGTCGAAGCTTGTCGAGCGGCAGGGCAAGCGCCTGACACAAACGGAACGTCCGCGCGTCGAGCGGAACGATGGTCTGATAGGCGTGCTCAAACGCGGCGCAGGCGTTGACCACGTCGGCGGGCGCCCGGCCCTCCTCCGCCAGCCCCAGCACCGCCCAGGTCGCCACCCCCAGCTTGCGCAGGCGCCCCATCAGGCTGTGCGCCGGCCCGTGCTGAACGGAGACCACCAGATCGAAGGCGGCGAGCGTCCCCGCCGCCATGTCCTCGTCCTCACGCAGACCCGGCACCGGCGTGCCGAGATAGGCGTTGCGGCGCGTCAGCGGCCTTTCCGGCAGGACCAGCGGCGCCGGAAACGGGATGATCGCGCCGAACGGCTCCGCCGTCTCCGGCGCCCAGCGGACCGTCCCCCGCCCCATGGCGACGAGGTGCGGTTCCCACCCCTGGCCGCGCAGCCACCCGGCCAGCGCCGCCGCCAACGCCAACTTGTCCGCCGCATCCGGCTCGACCACCAGCGCGGCCGTGCGCCCGCCCTCGCCCGCCGGCACCGGCAGGACGGAGGGCAGCTGGTGCACCTGCCAGTAGACATCGCGCGGCGACGCGATCCCCGACCGGTAGCGGTCGATCTGCGCCGCCGCCCAGCCGCCGAACGCCTTGTCCGACCACTGCGCGGCCAGCGCCTCGTAGAGGGACGCCAGCGCCGTGTCGGCGGTCCGGGCGACCGCGACCGTCACCGGCTCCGGCACGCACAGCCGCAGGTCGAGCCGCGCCTCGACGCAGGGCTTGTGATGTTCGCGCTCCAGCTCCGGCGAGCCGGTCGGCTGGGA
>JAEZID010000373.1 GCA_023416195.1 Pseudomonadota bacterium
GTCCGCCGGTCCGGCGCCGGCCCCGGCTCCGGAAGCCGCCCCGGCGCGCAAGCCGAACTTCCTGTTCGGTCTGGTGACCGGTCTGGCCGGCCGCAAGGCTGACGCCGCCCCGCAGCAGCCGGTGCAGCCGCCGCACGCCCATCAGCCCGCCCACCAGCCGGCCCATCACCAAGCCCATCATCAGCCTGCCCACCACCAGCACGCCCACCCGCAGCAGCCGGTTCACCACCATCAGGCCCCGGCCATGCCGGCCGCCGCCCCGCAGCCGATGGCTCCGGCCGTGCCGCCGCAGGGCAAGACCGACGAGGAGCAGCTGGACATTCCCGCCTTCCTGCGCCGTCAGGCGAACTAAAGCGGGTGATTCTGGTTTGAGCGTACCCCGCCGGCCGCCGCCGCCTCCCTGAAGCGGTGTCGGCGGGAGATCCACAACCTGTTCGACTTCAGCCGCCTCCGGAGTTTCGCAAGAAAGCTCTGGGGGCGGCCTTTTCGCGTCTGCGGCATGGCCCCCGCCGCTCTGCAACAAACGGTAACAAAGAGTGATTTGTCCTCGACGGGGTCGAATGATACCTAGCATATGCGGTCATAAGCGCCGTCGCTGGAACGCCCAGGCGTCGCCGTGACACGGACCGGCCGCAAGAACAGACGATCAAAGCGGGAAGAGACCGTGGCTTACAATCGCATGAACACCGACGGCATGCTGCAGCGGACCGTGAAGAAGCCGGTGCGTTGCACGGGCGTCGGTCTGCACACGGGCGCGACGGTTACTCTGACGATTTCCCCGGCCGAGCCGAACACCGGTTTCGTCTTCCTGCGCACCGATCTGAGCGGCCAGGCCGCCGTGATCCAGGCGCGCTGGGACACCGTGGTGGACACCCGCCTGTGCACCGTGATCGGCAACGCCCACGGCACCACCGTCGGCACGATCGAGCATCTGATGGCGGCGCTGGCCGGCTGCGGCGTGGACAACGCCATCGTCGCGCTGGACAACATCGAAGTGCCGATCATGGACGGCAGCGCCGCGCCCTTCGTCGAGGCCATCGAGCGCGTCGGCACCGTGGCGCAGAACGCCGCCCGCCGCGCGATCCGCATCCTGAAGCCGGTCACCGTGGTGGACGGCGCCAAGAGCGCGACCTTCACGCCGGACGACGTGACGACCTTCCGCTTCGACATCGATTTCGACAACGCGGTGATCGCCCAGCAGAGCCACGCCATCGAGTTGGACGGCGAGAGCTTCAAGGACGAGATCAGCCGCGCCCGCACCTTCGGCTTCCTGCACGAGGTCGAAGGGCTGCGCAAGATGGGTCTGGCCCGTGGCGGCTCGCTGGACAACGCCATCGTCATCGCGGGCGACCGGGTGCTGAACGAGGACGGCCTGCGCTTCGACGACGAGTTCGTCCGCCACAAGATCCTGGACGCCGTCGGCGACCTGTATCTGGCCGGCGGCCCGTTCATCGGCCAGTTCCACGGCGTCCGCTCCGGCCACGCGCTGAACAACCAGCTGCTGCGCGCGCTGTTCGCCGACCGCTCGGCCTGGTGCTACGACACCGCGACCACCATGCTGCCGTCCGGCTGGTGCACGGTCGAGCACCGCGCGGTCGCGTAACGCCGTCCTCCCGGCAAACAGGCCCTGCTGTTCCGCACTGCCCTCCCCTTCCGGGGAGGGCTTTTTGCTTTTGCGCGGCCCCCTCCCCTATCGGGTTCGCGTGGGGCCAGTCCCGCGCGGGGCGCCCTCCCCTTCCAAAGAGAAGGCGAAGAGTCGCGCGCAACCGCCCTACCCTTCCGGGGTGGGAGAAACGGGTGGCGCGCGCGAGCGCATTGAGGATTACTCAGGTATCCAATTATTTCAATGAATTACAATAGTTTTCGAACAAATTGGCTGAGCTTCGCCGGCGTTCGCGTCTCCCTCCCCTGCGGAAGAAAGGCCGCCGGACAGAATCCGGCGGCCTCGCGGTGTCGATCAGGAGGGCGTGTTCGGCCATTCCGGAGCCGGCAGCAAAGCCACCACCTCGGCTGGCGTCAGCGGCGGCCGCTTGCCGGACCGCACCTCGGCAAGCAGTTCGTCGCACGTGGCCCAAACGGCGTCCCGCCACGCCACGCAGGCCTGCCCTTCCGCCCGGAAGCTCGGGACGGTGCTGGTCGCGTAGGTGCAGGCGCTCAGGATGCCGTCGTAGCGGCGGGTGCGCGCCTTGGCGTCGAGGTGGGCCTGCACGGCCGTACCAACCGCCGCGATCAGGGCCTCAGCCGCCGCCCGCTCCTTGGCGGCGATGTTCGCGTTCAGGTCGGTCACCTGCTCGGGCGTCAGCCCCTCGCGGATGTCGAACACCTCCCACACCTGTTCCCAGTGGCCCTTGGCGGTCAGAACGGGCGCCGCTTCGCGCACCGCGTGATGGTCGTCCGGGAGCGTCGGAGCCGGCGCCGGGTGCACCGGATCGACGCCCAGGAAGTCGAGGATCGGCTGCCCCCAAGTCCCTGCCGGGAAGCCGAAACCGGGGTGTCGGGCGGCAAGGGTATCGGGTGTCAGCGGGTAAGCGCCCGTGGCGCGGTCACGATAGAGATTCATGGTGTCGCCTCCTCTCAGGCGCAGGCCCAGTAGATGTAGGATCCGGCGGGGAGCGTCGGGTTGATGATGAAGCCGCCCGTCGCCGGATCGATGTGGTCGGTGCCGGAGACCTCGGCAGCGGTGGAGTTGAGCAGGAGGTAGGGGTCGTTCCCCGCGACGATGCCGCGCGCCGTGTCCCACATGTACCAATCCCCGGCGGCGTCGGTGCGCTTCAGGATGACGAGGCGCGGGCTGAAACCGCAGGCCTCGGTCCACGGCGTGGCCCCGAGCGTGAACGAACCGGCCTTGCACAAGCCGGGCATGTCGCCGAACAGCAACGTCGTCATCGCAGCCCCAGCCATGGCTTGGTACTGGAACGTCGCGCCGGTGACGGCACCCCAAAGCCCTGGGATCGTGCTGCCGGAAGACGTGTCAAAGTACAGCACCCGATCCCTGCCGAGGTCCTTGTGGTAAATGGCCCATGCACCTGTACTGGATCGAGCCTTCGTCCACATCATACCCGGTTGGAAAGCAAGGCCGTGCTTGTGGGTCTGCAAGGTTCCGTTGGCAGCCCAGCACACCTCATCGAAGAAGCCGGGGGCGCGACGGAAGGCGTAGTCGATGAGCGTGTAGCCACCGCTGGAGTTCTTCGCGCTGCCGACCAAGCTATAGCCCGACATCACGTCGAAAGAGACGATGTTTTCGGTCAACTCTTGGCTGGTCCGTGCTGTGGAAAGGTACTTGTTTCCGCCACGAAGGCGTGACACCACGTCATGGTATTCGGGGTTGTAGTTACGGTAGGACATGATGATCGTGTCCGCCAGGAACCCCGGCGTCGTCACAGTAGCCGCAACGCCTGTGCCCGTACGGACCACCGGGCAAAACACCTTGTCCGCGCCAAATTTCTGTGCTGGCTTGTTGGGGCGGCGGATGGCGATGTAGATATATTGGCGATCATTGCCAAATGTATTGGTCATGCCCGTGGCGTTACGTCGCCAAAAGTCTGTGGATATACCAAATGCAACCTGTGCGGAAGTTGTGTTAGGCACCAAAATGTTATACTGTCCGTCCGCAGTCCAACCACGGATATCATCGACAGCATACCAATTATCAGCAACGTTGGATGTTTTCGTTAGACAGAATTGCGGCTCCCAGCCAAGCTCTACCGCCTGACCGCCGGTAAATGCACCACATTGGATCAGCCCATCGGGCGACGGATCGTGCGCAAAGCCGAGGACGAGATACCGTTGCGAACCTGCCGCGCTCGGGATGGTGAAATTCGTGCCACTGATCCCCCACTGTGACGTTGCGGCGGCTGCATCCGTCGCGTTTAAATAGAGGTACTGATTGGCGGCAAGTGAGCGATGGAAGACGAGCCATCCGCTTCCTGCCGATTCCCCTTTGCAGATCACACACCCGACCGTGCCTAGACTGGACAAGTCCACCGTCGTCGCCGTGCCGGTGACGTGATTGACCAGCTTTTGCGTAAAGAACTTGGGGGCTTCGCAGAACACCCACGCCACATGCCGTTGCCCCGAGGCGTTCCAAGCGATGTTGCTGCCGACGCTGACGCCGGTGTTCGTGAAGGCCGTCAGACCAGTGGGGATGGTTTCTAGCGCGTTGGTGACATTGGTGTAGACCTGCTTCGTCGCGCCAAACAGCGTGGAGTGGAGACAAAAGCTCTGCAAGGCGTCACGGTTCTTGAACAGAACCATGCCACCGTGCTTGGTGAAGTCGATCCCGAGATCGAGGTCTTGTGAGGTTCCGTTCCCAATGTAGGTGTGGGTACGGTAAACATCGTCCACGTACAGATTGGTCTTCTCGGAGGAGGCAAATTCTTCCTCCAGCAGGCCGGTCAGTATTATGCTCATGCCTTGACATCCTTCTTGATCGACATTTCGGTCACCGTGCCAGCGGGGTTGATCGACAGCAGCAGCACGTCTTTTCCGGAGACCGTGTAGGCGCCGATGCCGGTGGCGACGCCGCCCGCCGCTTGCGCGCCGGTGGGCGAGGCCACGACGTAGGCCCCGGCGTTGGTCAGGGAGACGCGGGCGTAGGTCCGTCCGGTGGTCGGGCGGTTGACGTAGGACCAAGCCGTGATGTTGGCGGCGACGGTATGGGCGAACTCGGCATGGGCATGCCCGCCGAAATCGAGCGTGAGAGTGCCGCCGCTGAAGGTAGCAGTTCCGGTCTGGAGTGTGGCCGCCGCCAGCTTCTTGGGCGTGATGACCGTGGCGTCGTCGGTCCCGGCGTTCGCTTGTGCCTGCGTGGCGATCATGGCGACGCCAGCCGCCGTCTCCGTCGCCGGGACGACAACGGCGGCGTCGCCCTTATCGCCCTTGTCCCCCTTGTCGCCTTTCGGACCGGGATTGCCCTGCGGCCCCGACTCGCCCTGCGGACCTTGCGCCCCCGTAGCGCCCGTGAGGCCTTGGGGACCGACGTCGCCTTTGGGCCCCTGCGGACCGGTCGGGCCTTGCAGACCGGTTTCACCTTGCGGACCCTGCGGGCCTTGGGGACCGACCTCGCCCTGGGGACCCTGCGAACCGGTCGGGCCCTGCGGACCCGGCTCACCCTGAACACCCTGCGGTCCCTGGGCGCCTTGGGGGCCGACCGGGCCCATCGAACCCTGCTGGCCCGGTTCGCCCTGAACGCCCTGCGGCCCCCGCGGGCCGGTCGGGCCGCTTATGGCCACGGTCCAGGAGGACGGCGTGCCGCTGCCGCGCACATCGGCGGGAGAGACGCGGAGAGTCAGAGCACCGGTGGAAGGATTATAGTCCACGACCGTGCCGGCCATGGAATTGTCGGGGTCGGCCGCATCGCTGGCCACCACCCACATGTTCGGCTCGAATCCCTTGCCGGTGTCCACCGTCAGCGGCTTGATGCCGGAACCGATGGACAGGGTGCTGACCGAAGATCGGGCGCTGAGCAGTCCGTTCGCGGTGACGGGCAGGCCGACAAGCGTGATCGCGTTGTGGCTCATGAGGACTCCCTTTCAAAATGGGTGTGGGAATGCATTGCCGGCGCGCAGTGTGTGCGCCGGTCGCTGTCGTGTTCGCTTGGAAGGACGAGCGCCGTGCGGCGCGTTCGGCTTACGGCTTAACCGCCAATCCGATGAAAGATTTTATACCTATTTTGCCGGCTCAGTTCAAGGCATAAAAGTCTGATATAAGGAATTTTTACCCCATACGCGCGCATGACGACGGGCGCGCCGGCCCACGGGCTGCGGCGGCCGGCGGCAAAGCAACCGACTTTGAAAAAACGGAGATGTCGGGCGAAGGCGCTTACAGCGTGGACGGCGCCGTAGGGCCGGCGGCGTACTCGCCGAAGCGGGTGTCTTCGCGGAGGATGTGCTTGCCCAGCCAGTCGGCGCAGAAGCCGAAGACCTCATCACCGGGGATCTGGTCGCGCTGGGCGTGGAAGCGCTCGCGGTAGGCTTCCACCTGCCGGGTCAGGCCGTCGTGCAGGGCCTTGTGCGCGGCGAAGGTCGGGTAGCCGGCCCGCTCCATGTGCGCCTCTTCGGCGGCGAAGTGGCGCTTGGTGTAGGCGATCAGCTCGTCGAGGATGGCCTCGATCACGTCGGGGTTGTTGCGGCTCCCGTCCTCGGCCAGCTTGTTGACGATGCCCACGATGACCCGGTGGTCCTCATCCAGGTCTTCGATGCCGACGCTCATCCAACGCGACCACTGAATCGGCTCCATGGCGGTCCCCAGCGCATCTTATTCTTGGGACCCGTTATGGGACCGGAGGCGGCGGCGCGTCAACGCGCTACAGCCGCGCTGCGGCAATTTGACGGCCCTCCTCAACCGGCGATAAGCGCCTGCCACTCCTGCTCGGTGAGGATGGTGACGCCGAGATCGCGGGCCTTGGCCGCCTTGCTGCCGGCGTCGGCGCCCGCGATCAGATAGTCGGTCTTGGCGGAGACGGAGCCGGCCACCTTGGCGCCCAGCGCCTCGGCGCGGGTCTTGGCCTCGGTGCGGGACATGGTCTCCAGCGTGCCGGTAAAGACCACCGTCTTGCCGGCGACGGGGGAGTTGACCGCCGCCTTCGGGCGCTCGGCGTTGAGGACGGTGACGCCCGCCTCCCGGAAGCCCTGGATGATCTCCAGATTGTGCTTCTCGCGGAAGAAGCCGGCCAGTTCCTCGGCCGCCACCTCCCCCACGTCGGGAATGGCGACCAGCTCGTTCCAGGCCGGGCCGGGCTGCGCCCCGGCGGCGGCGATCATCGCCTGCTTCCAGGCGTCCAGCGTCCCGTAGCGTTCGGCCAGCGCCTGCGCGGCGCGGGCGTCCACCTTCCTGATGCCCAGCAGCTTGACGATCTTCTCCAGCCGCAAGGCGTCCTGGGTGGCATAGAAATCCACCTTGGGCAGGTTTTCCGGGTCGGAGAACCAGGCCAGCAGCGCGTCGGCCTTCACCGGGCCGAGGCCGTTCAGCGCGTGCAGGTCCAGCCACGCCTCGCCGGGCATGTCGGCGATGGCGCGCTCCATCCCGGTCAGCAGGCTGTCGAGCGAGACGTAATGCCGGGCCAGCGATTTGGCCGTCACCTCGCCGATGTGGCGGATGCCCAGCGCGAAGACGAAGCGGTGCAGGTCGATGCCGGCGCGGCGCTGGTTGATGGCGGAGAACAGGTTCTCCACCGACTTCTCCTTCCAGCCGGGGCGGCCGAGGATGGCGATCTCCTGGCTTTTGACGCGCTTTTCCAGCGTGAAGATGTCCACGGGCGAGCGGATCAAGCCGTCGTCCCAGAATTCCTCGATGGTCTTTTCGCCGAGCCCCTCGATGTCGAAGGCGTTGCGGGAGACGAAGTGGCGCAGGCGTTCCTTGGCCTGGGCGCCGCAGATCAGGCCGCCGGTGCAGCGGCGCACCGCCTCGTCCGGCTCGCGCACGGCGAGGCTGCCGCAGACCGGGCATTCTGTGGGGAACGCGTAAGGCTCGGTGTCGGCGGGGCGCTGGCTTTCCACCACGCCGACGATCTGCGGGATCACGTCGCCGGCGCGCTGGACGATCACGAGGTCGCCGACGCGGATGTCCTTGCGGGCGATCTCGTCCTCGTTGTGCAGGGTGGCGCGGCTGACCACGACGCCGCCGACGGTGATGTCCTCAAGTTCGGCGACGGGCGTGAGCGCGCCGGTGCGGCCGACCTGGATGGAGATGCGATTGAGCTTCGTCTGCGCCTGCTCGGCCGGAAACTTGTGGGCGATGGCCCAGCGCGGTGCCCGGCTGACGAAGCCCAGCCGCTGCTGAAGCTCCAGGCTGTTGACCTTGTAGACAACCCCGTCGATGTCGAAGGGCAGCGCCGAGCGCTCCTCACCGATCTTGCGGTAATGGGTCAGCAGGGCCTCGGCCCCGTCGCACAGG
>JAEZID010000438.1 GCA_023416195.1 Pseudomonadota bacterium
GCCCCGATGGTCAGCAGAACCGAGTCGGCGGACGCGACGGTCCGATGCTGGCGGGCGAGCCATTGGGCGCCGGCCGCGCGGTGGGCGGGAAAGCCGGCGTGGGGCGCGTATTCCAGCATCCCGGCGGCGCCGGACGCGGCGATGGCGGTGAGGGTGGGACCGAGCGCCTGGGCGGCGAGGTGATGGTCCAGCGTGATGGCGGTCAGGTTGACCAGCGACGGTTCGCCCTGTGGAGTCCAGGTGAAGGGATCGGATTGCGGCACCGGAATGCTTCCCGTCCGCTGCCCCGTCCCCTGCACGAAGGTGCCGCGCCCGACCTCGCCGCCGATCAGGCCGCGCCGCTCCGCCTCCGTGTAGGCGCGGGTCACGGTGCCGACCGTGACTCCCAGCTTGTAGGCAAGGTCGCGGTGGGTCGGCAGGCGCATGCCGGCGGGCAGCCGGCCGCTGGCGATGTCGTCGGCCAGTGCGTCGGCGATGGCGCGGTAACGGGGGCCGTTGCGGTCGGTGAGGTCCGGTGTCCAGCTTGTCATGGATACAATGGTGACATTGTTCGGTCTGCTCGGCAAGCGGTAGCGGATTGTCCCGATTTTTGGTGGTCCCCGGTTTTTAGCGGGCAATGGTCCCGTGCGCCGCAAGAGGGAACCCGGATGGATGGGGAGCGTTGGGTAACGAAGGCTTCGTGGAGGCACCAGCGATGAGCGTCGAGAGCACCATTCGGCACACCTACGACCGCTTCTTCGGAGGCGAACGGAACCTCGGATCGATGGAACGCGCCGTGTCCACCGGGCTTGGCCTGATCATGGCCGCCGGAGGCTTGCGGCGCGGCGCCGACCTGCCCGGCACCATCATGGGTCTTGCCGGCGCCGCGATGGTGGCGCGCGGGATGAGCGGGCATTGCCCGGTCAAGGCCATGATGGAAGGCGGCGACCACCATCGTCTGGCCCGTCCGGAGGACGGCGACCACGCCGGCCGACGGATCGAGCACGGGGAGTACGCGCGCTTTTCGTGAGAGGGTGACGGGCGGTCCTACGAGGAGGAAGCGGCGCGGCGGCGGCGCTTCCACTCCTTCAGGCGGCGTTCGCCCCACACCAGGGCGCGGCCGGTGGGCGCCTTCAGGAACGGCACGTCGTAGGCCAGCAGCACGATGCCGAGGGGAAGCATCCAGATCCCCAGCACCGGAAGGAAACTGAATATACCGCCGAGAATCAGCAAAATACCCGCCGGGATGCGGACCCAGGTCGCCCGCGGTTCACGCAACCACCGCAAGACACGGGCCATGGCGTCGGGAAGTTTTCCCTCGATCCGGTCCACACGCCGTTCCAGCCGTCTGTGGTGCAGGTCGATCAACAGCGTAAGCTCCCGTGGTAATTGCCTTACCGCGCCATATGGGGGCGGGACGGACCATTCCAAGTTTCCCGCCCTTAAGAACGCCGCCAAAAAATTTTGCCGAAAAATGTGAAGATGGTCTCTTGAAAGCGGAAAGCCCCCGCGCTAATTCCACGCCATTATGGATCCGGGCCCCTCTGGCAGCTGAGTCGTCGGCTGTGATGTCGGATTCCTTCACCTGCTTTTGCGCCGACGGGCGTAACCGCATTTGGAGGGTCCCCGATGGAGACCTCACTCTGGATCTGGGTCGCGTTCAACGCTTTCGTCATCCTCCTCCTCGCCCTTGACCTGGGCGTCTTCCACCGCCGTCCCCATCAGATCACCGTCCGCGAGGCGCTGACCGCCAGCGCGGGCTATATCAGCCTGGCGCTCGTGTTCAACGCGGGCGTCTACTGGTTCATGGGTGCGCAGAAAGGCCTGGAATTCACCACAGGCTATCTGATCGAGTGGAGCCTCAGCCTCGACAACATCTTCGTCATCGCGATGATCTTCGGTCATTTCGCGGTGCCGCCGCAGCATCAGCACCGGGTGTTGTTCTGGGGTATTCTTGGCGCGCTGGTCATGCGGGCGACGTTGATCTTTGCCGGAACGGCGTTGATCCACCAGTTCCATTGGACAATCTACCTGTTTGGCGCCTTCCTTCTGTTCACCGGCGTCAAGATGCTGATGGCGTCGGAATCGGAACCCGACGTCGGCAACAACCGCCTGCTGCGCTTCGTCCGCAGCCATGTGCGGATGACCGACCAGTACGAGGGATCGTCCTTCTTCGTCCGCAAGGCGGGCGTGTTGATGGCCACCCCGATGCTGCTGGTTCTGATGATGGTCGAAGCAACCGACCTGATGTTCGCCCTGGACAGCGTCCCCGCCATCTTCGCGGTGACCAGCGATCCGTTCATCGTCTACACCTCGAACGTCTTCGCGATCCTGGGTCTGCGCTCGCTCTACTTCGCGCTGGCCGGCATCATCCACCGCTTCGCCTACCTGCGTTACGGCCTGTCGCTGGTGCTGGTGTTCATCGGCACGAAGATGATCCTGATCGACGTCTGGAAAGTGCCGACCGCGCTGGCGCTGGGCGTCACGGCCGGCCTGATCGGCGGTTCCGTCGTGCTGTCGCTGATCAAGACGCGGTCGAAACCGGCCCCGGACGAACTGGCGGTCGAGAAGTCCGTGCAGGAGGCCGCGGCGGACTGAACGGCCAGCCACCGACCAACCCTTTCCACCGCCAATCATATTACGGAGCCTTTACCCCATGGGTCTGTTCGACATGTTCCGCAGCGACGTCGGCGATAAGATGACGCCGCACCTCGCCTTCGCCACCTCGCTCATTTACTGCATGGGCGCGGACGGCGAGATCGACAACGAGGAAGTGGGACATCTGCTGTCCGTGCTGGGCGGCGAGAGCCAGGGCGGCGGCATCGGCGTCGGCGCCAACAACCGCGCCCTGCTCGACAAGGCCGTCCAGTATGCCCGCCGCAACTCGCCCGACACCTTCCTGGCTGAGGTCGCGCCGATCCTGAGCGACGCGCAGAAGATGTGCATCCTCTGCAACATGGTGGACAGCGCCCTGTCGGATGGCCAGCCGGAGATCCAGGAGCAGGAGCTGATCGCCAAGTTCCAGCAGGCTTTCGGCATCTCCGACGAGCGTTTCCGCCCGTTCTTCGAGGTCGTCATGCTGAAGAACGACCGATCGGTCTTCACCAACACCAATCACCCGAGCAACCAGCCGGGCTTCCAGGTTTCGCTGACCGGACTGCGCTGACGCCAGCTTGGGGAAACAAACGAGGGAACTTCCGATGTTCAACCAGTACCCCAATCAGAACCAG
>JAEZID010000440.1 GCA_023416195.1 Pseudomonadota bacterium
CCTTCACCGCCGTGGTCACGGCCCATGTGGGGTTCAACGTGGCGCTGGCGCTGGCCTTCCTGCCGCTGGTCGGGCCGCTGGCGCGGCTTGCCGAGCGGCTGGTCCCCGACGCGCAGACCGCCGAGGACCCGGCGCGGCCCCGGCATCTGGACGAATCCGCGCTGGAGGCGCCGTCGGTCGCCATCGCCGGGGCGCTGCGCGAGACGTTGCGGCTGGGCGACCTCGTCGAGGACATGCTGTGCCGTAGTCTGGAAGCGCTGCGCCACGACGACGAGCGGCCGATCGCCGAAATCAGCCGATCCGACGATCAGGTGGACCGGCTGCACACGGCCATCAAGCTGTATCTCGCCAAGCTCGGCCGGGGACATCTGGACGAGGCGGAGAGCCGGCGCGTCAACGACATGATGGCTTTCGCGATCAATCTGGAGCATGTCGGCGACATCATCGATAAGAGCCTGATGGACCTCGCCACCAAGCGCCTCCGCCACCGGCTGCACTTCGCGCCGGAGGATTTCCGCGAGGTGGAGGAGCTGCACCGTCGCACGGTGGAGAATTTGCGCACGGCGCTGGGCACCTTCATCGCCGAGGACCGGCGGCTGGCCCGGCAGCTGATCGCGGGCAAGGACGCCGTGCGGGCGCTGGAGCGCGACGCCACAGCCCGCCACCTCGACCGCGTGCGGCGCGGTGACGCGGAAAGCATCGAGACGAGCGCGCTCGTGCTCGACATCCTGCGCGACCTGAAGCGCATCAGCGCCCACGTCGCCGCCGTCGCCCACCCGATCCTGGACGAGGTCGGGGAACTGAGCGAGAGCCGGCTGAAGGTGGTCGGTTTGCCGCGCCTGGAACGCCGCGACGTGTGACGGCGCTTCGGCTATGCTGTCCGGGCAGGGGACGGCGGAATGATGATCGACGTGATTTTGGGCATTGGCAACCGCTACCGGTCGGACGACGCGGTCGGGCCGGCGGTGGCCGACCGGCTGGCGGCGTTGGGGCTTCCGGCGCGCGAGCACAGCGGCGAGGGCGCCGGCCTGATCGAGGCGTGGAGCGGGGCGGGGCGCGTCGTGGTGGTGGACGCCATGCAGTCGGGGGCGAAGCCCGGCACGGTCAGGCGGCTGGACGCCGGAGCGGAGGCGTTGCCCACGGGGTTGTTCCGCTATTCCAGCCATCGCTTTGGTTTGGCGGAGGCGGTGGAGACGGCGCGGGCGCTCGGCCGGATGCCCGCGAGTCTGGTGATTTACGGGATAGAGGGGCGGGCCTTCGGGTTCGGTGAAACCCTGTCGCCGGAGGTCGCCGAAGCCGTCGAGGAGGTGGTGTGGCGGGTGGCCGGGGAGTCCGCCTCCTCCGATTAGGGCTTCTGGCGGTTAGGGCATCTGGCCGGTCAGGGTGGCGCTCAGCCCTTGCAGCAGGCCGACGCGGGCGCCTTCGCCGAAGGCGGCGCGCAGGCGCGCGGGGTCGCCGATGGACACGCGGATGTCGCCGACCCGCGCCGGGTGATGGTGGCGGCGCACCTGGCTGCCGCACAGCTCCTGCAACACGTCCAGCAGCATCAGCAGGGAGGTCGGGCGGCCGGTGCACAGGTTGAACACCTCCGAACCCTTTGGTCCCATCTCCATGGCGCGGGCGAGGACATGCACCACGTCGCCGACGAAGACGAAGTCGCGCACCTGCTTGCCGTCGCCATGGATGTCCACCCCCTCGCCGCGCGCCACCCGGCGGGCGAAGATCGAAATCACGCCGGAATAGGGGGAATGCGGATCCTGGCGCGGGCCGTAGACGTTGAAGAAGCGGAAGCCCACCGTCGGCACCCCATGGATTTCCCAAGCGACGCGGGCGTGCAGTTCGCAGCCCAGCTTGTCGGCGCCGTAGGCGGACAGGGGGCGGGTGGCGGAATCCTCGCGCAGCGGAGTCGCCGTGTTGTCGCCGTAGACGGCGGCGGATGAGGCGTAGACGACCGGCACTGGCGCGCCGTCACGGGCGGTGCGCGCCGCCTCGAACACGGTGACGGTGCCGGACAGGTTGGTGCGGTGCGTCTCCGCCCACAGCTCCCGCGAGCGCTGGACGGAGGCGACGGCGGCCAGATGGAAGACGCCGTCAACCCCTTCGATGGCATCGCGCACGGCGTCCGGGTCGGCCACGTCGCCGGTGACGAGTCGGGCGCCCTGCGGCTTGTTCTCCAGCCGGCCGGTGGACAGGTCGTCGAGAATCGTGACCCGATGGCCATCGGCGATCAGCCGGTCGGCCAGATGGGAGCCGATGAAACCGCAGCCGCCCGTCACGAGGTAGTGCGCCATGCGCCGTCCTTTCCAGGGTTGGTCCTGTGCACGGTCCCGATAGTCGGGATGCACGCACGGGCCGAACAGACCATCTTCGGGATAGCGGGCGGCGCAGGGGGTGGTGGCATCTCCGCCATTTGGAGAAGGCGGACCGAATCGGCGGCGCCGGAGCCGAAGGGCCAGCCGGAGAGGCGGGACCGATGGTTCAACAGGCTTATCCACGACCTTATGCACCATTCTGTGGATAACTCCGGTCAAGCCGGTGCGGGGGTCCTGGCAACGGTTTGGCAACGATTCAGGGCGACTGTTGCCGATAGTCCGCGTTTATGGTAAATGAACGACATGGTTGAAACCCGACGCGCCGGCGAACGCTCCAACGAACCGATCCGCTCCGATCTCGGCGGCCGGCGCGTCGCGCCGTCCGGCCCGGTGGGCGTGCGCGGGCGGGCCGAGGCGGTCGGTGGCGGGCGCCAGCGCATCCCCACGGTCCGCGAACTGGCGGGCCTGCTGGTCAACGGCATCCTGATGCTGCCGCGCAACTACCGTCGCGGCATGTTCCTCGACGTGCAGGTCTGATACGGACGGCGCCGAGCCGGCAAGGCGCGCTTCCACCTTCGAAAGATGAGGGCGAGGATCCGGAAGGACACTTGCGGTTGAGCGCCGCAGGTGAGAGCCTTCATGCGCATAGGGGGGCATTCGCCGGCACACAAACAAAAAGAGTGGCCATGAATCCACGCGGATGGCTCGTGCCAAAGCTGAAGGATATCGTCGACCGTGCGCGGGAACGCCGCGCCGTCTACCTGCTTGATGTCTTTCAGGACAGCATCGCCGTCTTGAGCGAAGACGGGACGATCATCCGCACCAACCGTTCCTGGCGCGATTTTGCCCGCGACAACGCCTTGCCCGATTCGACGGCGGGGATCGGCGCCAGCTATCTCGCGGTCTGCGACCGGGCTGCCGAGGGCGGGGACACCGACGCGGCCGAGGCCGCGGCGGGCATCCGCGCGGTGCTGGAGGGGCGGCGGCCGTCTTACCGCATGACCTACCCGTGCTACGGGCCGACGCAGCCGCGCTGGTGCGACCTGTATGTTTCCGCCGTCAACGGGCCGGGGCGGGCGCGGGCGCTCGTCCGGCATTCCGACACGACGGCCCTCGTGCTTGCCGCGGCGGAGCAGGAGCGGGCGCGCGCGGCGGCGGAGGTGGCGAAGGACGCCAATACCGCCAAATCCCGCTTCCTGGCCATGGCCAGCCACGACCTGCGCCAGCCGATGATGGCGTTGCGCCTGTTCCTGGAGGTTCTGAGCCGCCGCATCACCGACGCTCAACTGCGCCCGGTGGTGGACCGGGCGAACGAAACCCTGGCGGCCCTGACGGAGCTGTTCGAATCCCTGCTCGACCTGTCGCAGTTGGAAACGGGGCAGCGCGCCGTGCAGGCCATGCCCATCGCGATCAACGACCTGCTGGACCGGCTGCGCGGCGAATTCGAGATCCTGGCGCGGGACAAGGGGCTGAGCTTCCGCGTGAAGCCCTGCGGCCTGACGGTCTACGGCGACCCGGTGCTGCTGGAACGCATCCTGCGCAACTTCATCTCCAACGCCATCCGCTACACCGACCGGGGTGGCGTTCTGGTCGGCTGCCGCCGCGCGGGCGACCGGCTGCGCATCGAGGTGGTGGATACCGGCATCGGCATTCCGGCGGAGCAGAAGGCCCTGATCTTCCGCGAATCCTACCGCGCCGCCGGCGGCGGGCGGGGGCCGGAGCAGGGCTATGGCCTAGGCCTCGCCATCGTGCAGCGGGCTGCCGGGATGATGCACGCGCCGGTCGAGGTCGCTTCCACGCCGGGCAAGGGCTCCCGCTTCTCCATCGCGGTGCCGACCACCCGCCAGCGGGCCGAACCGGAGGTGCTGGCTCCGGCCGGTATGGCCAAGGTCGTCGCCGGGCGTCCGTGCCTTGCCCTGGTGATCGAGGACGACCCGATGGTGGCGCTGGCCCTGCGCCTGTTCCTGGAGGAGGTCGGCAGCACCGTGCTGACCGCCACCAGCGCGGACGAGGCGGAACGGCTGGTCCATGCCTCGCCGGTGCTGCCCGATCTGCTGATCGCCAACTACCACCTGGGCCGGGACGGCAGCGGTCTGACGGCGGTGGAGCGGCTGCGCCGCGACATTGGCGAGGAAACGCCGGCCTGGCTGGTCACCGGCGACGTGTCCGCCGAGCTGTACGGCATCGCCCGCGCCAGCCGCGTCGGTTACCTGCGCAAACCGGTCCGGCCCGAGGACATCCAGGCCTGCGTTCTGGCCTGCAACACCGCCAACCGGCCGGCACGGCGGAATGGACGGCGGGCGGTATGAGGACTCCTACGGCGCCTGCGGTGCCGCGTACGGCGCCACGTCCGGGCCGAACAGGCGGTCCAGCAGGACCGGGGGCAGTTCGTACTGGGGCAGGCACAGGCTGGTGCTGCGGGCGTGCAGCGTGTGCAGGCACAACCCCTCGGCGTCGGGGAAGGCGGCAAAGCGGAAACGCTCGCGGGCGGCCTTCATGAAGGGGGCGTCCTCGCAGGCGTTGACGGGCGGGAAACGCACCGCCTCCCACACGGACCGGCGGTAGGCGTAGGAAAAGCCGTAGCCGGTCAGGTTGTCGTCGGCCGGCGGCGTGTCGGGGGCATCGACGTAGGCGCGGGCCGTGCGGCCCCAGCGATGGTGCGCGCCGCCGCGCGCCGTGTCCCAATAGCCGAAGGTCCCGTGCAGCGCACTGAACAGGAACCAGCCCGACAGCTTCACCGCGTCGAAGCCCCGCTCCAGCCAGCCGGCCAGACGCTCGACATAAGCCGGCGCGTAGAAATCGTCGTCGTCGAAATGGACGATGATGTCGCCCTTCGCGTGCTCGGCCAGGATGTTGCGCTTTTCGCCGATGGCGTAGCGGCTGGCCGAGTAGAAATACTTCAGGCGGGGGCCGGCGAGCCCCTGAAGATAGGGCGACGGGCGCGGGCTGTCGTCGAAGACCAGCCACTCGATCTCCGGATAGGTCTGGGCGGTCACGCGGGCGTGGCACAGCGGCAGGAAGTCCTCGCGCCCCCAACTGGGCGTGATGATGCTGACGAGCGGCCGGTCGGCCATGGAACCTCCTTCACGAGGGCGTCCCCAGGGCGCCCCCAGGGCGGGCCGGCGTCGCGGGGGCCGGCCGGGATCGCCGGCCAGGATCGCCGGCCGGGCATCTTAAGCCGCAACCGTGAAATGGGAATCAGGAAAGCGCGCTTTCGCGTGCGCAACGCCCCGGTGGGCAGGCGCGGCAGCACTGGGCGCACAGGTCGTCGAGATCCACCTGGATGCCGTTGGCCTGGAGCATGCCCTGGGCGTAGACGCTGTAGAGCCGGGCCAGCGTGTCGCCGGTCGCCGTCGCCGCGCCGGGGCGGTTCGCCAGGGCGGCGGTGGCGGCCCGCTCCACATCCTCGATCGCCCGTCGTACGGCCACGAGATCCAGCATGCAACACTCCCGGACGCCGGTCGAAGGAAAGGGCGCCACGATGGTTTTGACTGATATTCTACATCGAGGCAACCACACATGTTATGCGGCTGTTTGTCATGCACCCTAAGGGATATATGACCTTTGTGTTATTACCCAAGGGATGGGGCCGGAATCGCGCCATTCCGGGCTCTTGCCAGATCTGCACTTGACCCGCGCCTCTCTCCCCGTCAGCTTCACGCCGGATTTCCCGCGACGCACGCTCATGAATCGACTGCAACGGTATCTTTTCCGCAACCTGCTGGTCGCGACGCTGTATTCTACCGCCGGCCTGACGCTGACGATCTGGCTGAGCCAGTCGCTGCGCCTGATCGAGATCGTGGTGGAAGCCGGCGCGCCGATGCGTATGTTCCTGTGGCTTCTGCTGCTGACGGTGCCGACCTTCCTCGGCATCGTGCTGCCGCTTGCGCTGGTGGGGGCGGTGCTGTTCACCTACAACCGGCTGGCGACGGACAGCGAACTGGTGGTGATGCGCGCCGCCGGCGTCGGGCCGTTCGCGCTGGCCAAGCCGGCGATGGTGCTGGCCTTCGGCGTGACGGTCGTCGTCTATGCCCTGAACCTGTGGATCACGCCCGCCGCCCACCAGGAGCTGGTGCGCATGGAATACGCCGTGCGCAACGACTATTCGCAGCTGTTCCTGCGCGAAGGCGTGTTCAACGACGTGGGCGAGCGGTTCAGCGTCTTCCTGCGCGAACGCGACGCCGACGGCAACCTGCACAACGTGGTCATCCACGACGGGCGCGTGGCGGAAAAGCCGGTGACCATCATGGGCGAGCGCGCGGTGATGCTGACCGGGCCGGAGGGGGCGCGCTTCGTCGTCTACAACGGCAACCGGCAGGAGTTGGACCGCAAGACCAACCGGCTGTCGCAGCTGTTCTTCGAACGCTACGCCGTGGACCTGAAGGTGCTGACCAACGCCCCCGGCGAACGCTGGCCGGACGCGCGGGAACGCTCCACCTCCGAACTGCTGAACCCGCCGGAACCGGTGGCCGGGAACGAGAAGATCGTGCGCGACCTGATCGCGGAGCTGCACCACCGGCTGTCCTCGCCGCTGCTGGCGCTGGCTTACACCATGGTGGCGCTGGCCAGCCTGCTGTCGGGCGAGTTCAACCGGCGCGGCCAGGCGGTGCGCGTGACCACGGCGGTGCTGCTGGTGATGGTGCTGCAATCGGCGGTGCTGGGCCTGACCAGCCTGGCGTCGAAGATGCTGGCCTTCGTGCCGCTGATGTACCTGCTGCCGGTGCTGGCGCTGGCGCCGGCGGTGTGGATCATGGGGCGCGGCCTGCGCCGGCGGGGGCCGCCGGCCGAGCGGGCGGCGGGGTAGGGGCCGGGCTTGCGCATCCTGTTCATCACCTCCAACCGCCTGGGCGACGCCGTGCTGTCCACCGGCCTGCTGGGCCATCTGGTGGACCGCCATCCGGGTGCGACCCTGACGGTCGCCTGCGGGCCGCTGCCGGCGCCGCTGTTCCGCGCGGTGCCGGGGCTGGAACGGCTGATCCCCATGCCGAAACGCTCCTTCGCCCGGCACTGGCTGGCACTGTGGGGCGCCTGCGTCGGCACGCGCTGGGACATGGTGGTGGACCTGCGCAATTCCGCCGTGGGGCGGCTGATTGTTGCGGACCGCCGCTTTTTCCACGCCCGCGCGCCCGAACTGCACAAGGTCGAGGAGATCGGCCGGGTGCTGGGGCTGACGCCGCCGCCCTCGCCCCGCCTGTGGATCGACGCCGACGCGGAGGCCGGGGCCGCCCGCCTGCTGCCGCCGGACATCGGCCCGTTCCTGGCGATCGGGCCGACCGCCAACTGGCCGGGCAAGGAATGGCCGGCGGAACGCTTCGCCGAACTGGCGGCACGCCTGACGGCCGGCGACGGCCCGCTGCCGGGAGCCCGCGTGGCCGTGCTGGCGGCGGGGCCGGAGCGCGAGCGCGCCCGCCC
>JAEZID010000461.1 GCA_023416195.1 Pseudomonadota bacterium
CCGTGTCGGCGGTCCGGGCGACCGCGACCGTCACCGGCTCCGGCACGCACAGCCGCAGGTCGAGCCGCGCCTCGACGCAGGGCTTGTGATGTTCGCGCTCCAGCTCCGGCGAGCCGGTCGGCTGGGAACGCACCAGATTCAGCAGAACCCGCGTCTCCAGCGCGACGAGGTCCGCCCCACCGGACGGCAGCGGCGCCGGCTGCGTGTCGTCCAGCCCGATGGCCGTCCCGCGCCACTCCATGGCGAAGGTCCCGCCCTCTTCCAGCGTCACCCGCCCGCTGACCACCATGGCCTGCTGCGCGGCGCGCTCCAGCGTCCACAGCACGCCTTGCAACAGGCGCTGGCGCCGCAGCAGTTCATAAAGGCCCGAGTCCATCACCGCCAGATGGCCGGGGCAGCCCGCGTAATCCGGCCGTTCCGGCGCGCGCAGGATGCGCCGGGCGAACTCGGCCAAGGGCAGATCCTCGCCGCCCTCCCCCCGATCTCCCGTGGCCGGATCCGTGGTGCAGCGGACCACGCCCCGGTCGGGCAGGAAGACGGCGTAGCGCCGCCCGATGGCCGCCTCCGCCCGGACGACGGCCTTCACGGAGAACAGCTTGGGATGGCGCCCCTGGATGTGGGTCAGGATCGGGCGGTAGTCGCGCTCCGACTCCGTCAGCATGCTCTCGCCGCGCCGCCGGTAGCCGAAGCCGGAGTACGGCACATGCACGCCCCGGAATCCGCGCTCCAGCCCTTGCAGCCAGAATTCCCAGTCCTCGCTGCCCTGGCGCATCGCCTCGTCGAAGCGCTGGCCGGCGTCGAGCAGGCGGCGGGACGCCATGCTGCCGGCCTCGCTGACGTTGCGGAACAGGTGCTCCAGCGGCGAATAGGGGCCGGACATGTCGCAGAATTCGAAGAAGCCGAACTTGTCCACGTCCGGATAGGCCCAGCCGACCTCCGGCCCGCCGGCCCGCAGCGCGTCCAGCATCCGTTGCAGCAGATGCGGCCGGATGCGGTTGTCGCTGTCGAGGAAATAGACCGCCTCCAGCGCCGGAAAGGCGTCGAGCGCGAAGGCGATGCCGCTGTTGCGCGCGGCGCTCAGGCCGCCGTTGCGCTTGTGCAGGTAAAACAGCCGGCCGGGGTTCGCCGCCGCGAATTCCCGGCACACCCGGTCCGTTTCCGGAAACGGGCATCCGTCATTCACCACCACGACCGCGTAGGCGAAGTCCGTCTCCTGGGCCAGCGCGGTGTCCAGCGCCTCGGCCAGCAGGCCGGAATGCTTGTAGGTCGGCACCACGATCGCCGCGCGGACGTCGGCGGCGGCGGCGGCTTCGGCCGGGGGGTGCAGGCAAATGGATGACATGATCTATGGATGCGATGAATGTGCATCCTGATTAGCGCCGACCACGCCGGTCGCGGGCGTGATATTTCGGGGTCTCCAAATCCCGTTTTATTTTGATTCTCGAAACAAACGTCCCAGGCCGAAGCCCAAAGACGCAAAGACGCGAAGGGGAGAGCGCGTGCGCCCCCGACCTTCGCGTCTTCGAGTCTTCGTGTAAAAAAATCCCGAAGGCGTCTACACCTTGCCGCTCCTGGCAACCTCGCTCATGAACCGGTAGCTGTCCTTCGGCGTGCGCTTTAGCGTGTCGTAATCGACCCGCACGATGCCGAAGCGTTTGTTCAGCCCGAACGCCCATTCGAAGTTGTCGAGCAGGCTCCAGCACAGATAGCCCTTCACGTTGGCCCCATCGCGCAGGGCCTTCGCCACCTCCGTCACATGGTCGCGCAGGAAAGCCACCCGCTCCGCGTCGTGCACCTGCCCGTCGGCGTCCACCACGTCGTCGTACGCCGCCCCGTTCTCGGCCACGAAGACCGCCGGGTTGCCGTAATCGCGCTTGAACTCCATCAGCAGGTCATAGAGCCCGTCCGGCTGCACCGGCCACGCCATGGCGGTCCAGCGGTCGCAGTGCGCGTCGCCCCACCACACGTCGAACGGGTGCCCCGCCTCGTGCTTCATGGTCATGCGCGAGTAGTAGTTGATGCCCAGCAGGTCGATGGGATAGCGGATCGCCTCCTCGTCGCCCGGCAGGACGAAGTCCTTCATCTTTTCGGCCATCAGATCCGGGATTTTCCCGCGCATCACGCCGTCCAGCGCCACCCGGTTCCACACCGCGTCCCAGCGCGCCGCCGCCGCGACGTCCTCCGGCTTGTCGCTCTCCGCCCGGCAGGGCTGAAGGTTGATGACGGTGCCGAGCGTCAGCCCGGAATGCTCCGCCGCGATGGCCCGCAGCGCCGCGCCCTGCGCCAGGTTCTGGTGATGCAGAGCCCGCAGGATGCCGGTCTCGCCCAACGTGTGTCCGGGCGCGTGCTCGCCGGTGCCGTAGCCGTGCGTGGCGACCACGTTCGGCTCGTTCAGCATCATCCAGTCCTTGACCCGGTCGGCCAGCCGCGCGGTGACGATCCGCGCGTACTCAGCGAACGGCCCGACGACCTCACGCCCCTGCCAGCCGCCCTTGTCCTCCAGCGGCTGCGGCAGGTCCCAGTGGTAGAGGCAGGCCATCGGCCGGATCCCGGCCTCCAGCAGCCCGTCCACCAGCCGGTCGTAGAAGTCCAGCCCGGCCTTGTTCACCGCGCCCGAACCCGTCGGCAGGATGCGCGGCCACGCGATGGAAAACCGGTAGGCGTTGAAGCCGGCGGCCTTCAGAAGCGCCACGTCCTCCGCCCAGCGGTGATAATGATCGCAGGCGACGGCGGCGCTGCTGCCGTCCTGGATGCGGCCGGCGGCGGTGAAGGTGTCCCACACGCACGGGCCCCGGCCGTCCTCGTTGACGGCCCCCTCGATCTGGTAAGCGGCGGTGGAGGCTCCCCACAGGAAGTCTTTGGGGAAAGTGAAGGGTGCCATGGCGGGACTCCCTCGTGAATTGGACCGCACGCGCCCTGTTGCGCATGCGAAGTATTTTGTTGCAACCGCGAAGATTTGACGGCTTCGTGTTCTTCCCGATAGTTGTAGTCCATTTGGGTTAAGAAGTGTATACTTCTTTGGCGGCGGTGGACTTGCCCGACGGTGTGGCGCCTTCCCGCCCCTGGGAGGTATCGCTCATGCTCGCCTCAACCCCCAAAACCACGAAAATCGTCTTCCTGGGCGCCGGCAGCGCGGCCTTCGGGCTCAGCATGTACCGCGACCTCTTCACGACGACCGAACTGGCCGGCAGCACGCTGACGCTGGTGGACACCAACCCCGTGGCGCTGGAGCGCATGACCGCGCTCGCCCGCGTGTTGAACGCCAAGGGCGGGGCCGGCATCACCATCGAACGGACGACCGACCGCCGCGCCGCCCTGCAAGGGGCCGAGTTCGTCGTCAACTCCGTCGCCATCGACCGCAACCGCCTGTGGAAGCTGGATTTCGAGGTGCCGAAGAAACACGGCGTCCGCCACACGCTGGGCGAGAACGGCGGCCCCGGCGGCCTGTTCTTCACCATGCGCACGCTGCCCCTGATCTTCGACTTCGCCCGCGACATCGAGGAGCTGTGCCCGAACGCCCAGTTCATCAACCTGTCCAACCCGGAAAGCCGGGTGGTGCTGGGGCTCGGCAAATACACCAAGGTCAAGACGCTGGGCCTGTGCCACGGCATCTTCCTGGCGCGCTGGTTCATATGCCAAATCCTGGGCATGGCCGAAAAGGACGTGGAGGTCTGGGGCGCCGGCCTCAACCACTTCCAATGGCTGCTGCACATCCGCGACCGCGCGACGGGGCGCGACCTCTACCCGCTGCTGCGCGAGAAGGAAAAGACGCACGACCCGTCCTTCACCCCGCTGGCCCGGCGGCTGTTCCGCGCCTTCGGCCTGTGGCCGACCTGTTCCGACGACCATCTCGGCGAATACCTGCCCTACGGCTGGGAAGGCGGCGAGCACGGCTTCGACTTCACGGAGGACGAGCGCGGGCGGGGCATCCTGAACGACCTGATGGACGGCGTGATCGCCGGCACGGCCCCGATCCCGGAGGACTGGACCCAGCCCTCCTGGGGCGAGCGTGCGGTCCAGGTGATCGCCGGCACCCTGCACAACCAGAAGCGATTCATCGAATCGGGCATCGTCTACAACCAAGGCGCCATCCCCAACTTGCCGCCCGATCTGGCGGTGGAGGTGCCGTTGCTGGTTGATGCGGCCGGCGTCCACCCGGTCACGCTGGGTCCTCTGCCGGACGGCATCGCCAAGCTGCTGCACATGCAGGCCAGCGTGCAGCAACTGGCGGTAGAAGCGGCGGTTCACGCCTCCAAGGAGCTGGCCTTGCAGGCCCTCCTGATCGACCCGGTCATCAACTCGACCGACGCCGCCCTCGCCATCCTCGACGAGCTGTGGGAGGCGAACAGGCCCTACATCCGGCCTTGCGTGTAGGAACGCGACACCCCCTCTCCCTTCAAGGGGGAGAGGGGGGAAACGGCGTGAAAGATTTCAGTGAACCACCGGCGAATTCTGGCCGGCGCCGGATTTGCGCCGTGGCTTGGCCCCCGCCGGCTTGTCGTTCGCCGCCTTGGCGCCCTTGCCCCGCGCCGGCTTCGCAGCCGCCGGCTTCACGGCCATATCCTCGGTCTTGGCGACGGCGCGGGAACCGGCGGCGGCGACCGGCAGCTTGCGGTTCCTGGCGGGGTCCTTCGCGCTGTCCGTCGCCGCCGGCGTCTTTTCATCGGCGGTTTCCGTGCCGGCCTTGGCCTTGCGGGCACGCGGTTTCTTCTGGCCCAGCGCCTCCTCGACCACGTCCACCACGGCGTTCACCCCCGCCCCGATGGCGTCGGCGGCGGCCTTCTTGGTGCGGCGCACCACCTTCTTCACGACGTTGGCGGCGGAAACGTCACCCGCCCGGTCCTCGCCGTCGATCTCCGCGCACGCCCGCGCCCAGTGCGCGTCATGCTCTCCCTCCGGTCGCCCCTCGCGCTCCCAAATCTCGTGGGCGCGGCGACGGATGCGTTCCTCGCGATCCCCTTGCATCGATCAGTCTCCAATTGGGCCTCGGCCGAAGAAAAAACGAATTCAGAGCCGCCGAGTTCCCGGTTTATTTGGCGAAGCACCGCACACAAAGAAACCGCTCCATAAATCATAGGATCCTACTCTCCACGGCGGGCCGCCGGATGGCGCGTCCTAGGTCGTATGTCGGATGCCGCGCACCAGGCCGGACCTTCCGGTGCATAGGACACTTCGCTGGCTTGTACATCGGCAATCTCCGAATTTAGCTTCCCGGAGAACGACTTGGGCACCGGGGCCGCGATGCCCCCCACCGTCACGGAAGGCAAAGAGTTCGACGCATGTCCCTTGATCCCGTGTTTCAATCCAACCGAATCCTCACCGAAGCCATCACCCATTACCTGCAAGCAACCAACGATCTGGCAACGGCCGCCGAGCGCGCCTCGGCGGCCAGCGTCGGGCGTGACGCGGCCACGCGCCGCCAAGCCTTCCAGGAATTGTCCGAACGGGGCAACCAGGCGCGTTTCGCCAGGAAGCAGCTGACCGACACCGTGCGGCGGTTGCGCAACACGCTGCCCGGCGCGCAGATCGAAGCGCTGGCCGTCAAGCTCGACGGACGCGAAAGCGCCGACAGCGCGCTAACCTTGGTGCGTACGGTTCTGACGGAGAAGATATGGTCGGCGGCGTGATTCGCCTTATGCCCTTGGTTGAGCTTTCCCAACAACATACCGCCATTGGAAGAGTAACGTCTTAATCGAAAATACGTCACAATTCCTCCCGTCAGGCGCGCAGGGTCTCGCTCACCTGTGGAGGGACACGACGTGGATCAGACCGATCTTCGCATGGGCGTGTACAGCGTAAGCCTGTCGCTGCTCGAACAGGTTCTCGCCCTGTCGGACACCGGCTTCATCCTGTGCGACGGCGACGGTCGGCCGGCCTTCTTCAACAACACCGCGCGGCGGCTTGCGCGGGGCACGGGAACGGGAGCGCGGCCCGGCGTCGGCGACGACGCCCTGTCCCGCGCGCTGGACGGAGAGCGCACGACCGGCGAGACGGTGCGCATCCACGCCGACGGGACGCCGCGCGATCTCTCCCTCAGCGCGGCCCCCTTGCGCGATCCGGCCGGGACGATCATCGGGGCGGTCGCGACGATCACCGACGTGACGGAGCGCCGGCTGGCCGACCGCTCGATCGCCGAGCGCGTGATCGACCAGTCACGCGATGCGGTCTCGGTCATCGGGCGCGACCACCGCTACCGGCGCGTCAACCCGGTCTTCCTGTCCCGTCACGGCCAGGCGCGAGAGCGCGTCCTCGGCGCCCATGTGTCCGAGGTGGTCGGAGAGGAGACCTTCGCCACCGTCGTCAAACCGCATCTCGACCGTTGCCTTCAGGGCGAGGAGGTGCAGCACGACCTGCCCTACGATCTGCCGGGCCGGGGGCGCCGCTGGCTGGAGACCCGTTACCTGCCGTTGCGCGACGACAGCGGCGCCATCGACGCCGTGGCGGTCATCAGCCGCGACGTGACCGAACGCCATTGGGACGAACAGCGCCTGCGCAACGCGCTGGATGCCGCCGAGCAGGCCAACGCCGCCAAGAGCCGCTTCCTCGCCGCCGCCAGCCACGACCTGCGCCAGCCGTTGCAGTCCATGTTCCTGTTCGCCGCCGCGCTGGCCTCCCATGTGGACAGCGACGCCGGCCGGGAAAGGCTGATGCTGCTGGAACGCAGCCTCGACACGCTGAAGGGGCTGCTGGACGGGTTGCTCGACCTGTCCCGCGTGGACGCCAACGGGGCGGCGGCACAGGTGGAGAGCTTTGCCCTTGGCCCCCTGATCGACGGCGTGGTCGCCGCCTACGGCCCCATCGCGGCCAGCAAGGGCATCGCCGTCTCCACGACCGGCTTCGCCGACCGGCCGGTGCGCAGCGACCCGGCCCTGCTCGGCCGGATGCTGCGCAACCTCGTCGAGAACGCGGTCCGCTTCACCGAGCGGGGGCGCGTGACCCTGGCTTGCGTTCCCGACGGCGACCGGCTGCGCATCGAAGTGCAGGACACCGGAATCGGCATCCCGCCCGACCAGTTCGACGCGATCTTCGAGGAGTTCCATCAGGTCGCCAATCCCGAGCGCGACCGGAGCCAGGGGCTCGGCCTCGGGCTTGCCATCGTGAAACGCCTTTCCGTCCTTCTCGACCACCCCGTGGAGGTGCGCTCGGCGCTCGGCCGGGGATCGGTCTTCGCCATTTCCGTCCCCCGCGCGGAGGCGGCGCGCGGCGCTCCTTGCTCCGCCGAGCCGATGACGCGTCCGGCCGGCACCGACGTCAGCCCGAGAAACGGCGGCCCGAGAAACACCGGCCCCAAGGACATCGGAAAAGGACGGCTCGCCGTCCTGGTGGACGATGACCCCATCGTGCTGCTGGGCTTGCGCGCCATGATGCAGGACTGGGGCTACACGACGCTGATCGCCGGCTCCATCGACCAGGCGGTGGACGCCGTGGATCGCTCCGGCCAGGTGCCGGACATCATCATCGCCGACTACCGCTTGCGCGACGGCCGGGTCGGGACCGAGGCGGTGCAGCAGATCCGCAAGGCCGTCGGCCGGGCCATCGCCGGCATCATCCTGACCGGAGAGGCCGGCCCCGACTGCCGCCAGGACGCCGCCCGCAACGGCCTTGGCATCGCCTTCAAACCCGTGACGCCCCGCCAGCTGCTGGGCGTGCTGGAGCGGCATTGGGACATGGCCCTGTGACTGGTGCTTTGATTTCGCCCGCCGCCTGCCCGCCCCGCCGTCTCTCCACGACGTCCGGAAAAATCCCGACGCGCTGTTTGACATCGACCGTTCGCGGGGGCCATTGTCGAGGGTCTGAAGAATACTGGACGAGCCCAGGGCCGGACGAGCCCAGGGAATGGGCCGCCAGACGCATGACCCGAAACAAACAGGTACGCAGGGTGCAAGAGACATCACGGGAAATGATCGCCCGGCTCGTCGGGTTCGATACCGTTTCGCGCCACTCCAACATGGCGCTGATCGACTGGGTCAGGGACCATCTCGCCGGACACGGAATCGAAAGCCGCCTCGTCCCCAACGCGGACGGCAGCAAGGCAAACCTGTTCGCCACCATCGGCCCCATGGTCGAAGGCGGCGTCGTCCTGTCCGCCCACACCGACGTGGTGCCGGTGGACGGACAGCCCTGGGACACCGATCCCTTCACGGTGGTGGAGCGCGACGGCCGCCTCTACGGGCGCGGCACCGCCGACATGAAGAGCTTCCCCGCCGTGGCGCTGGCCATGCTGCCGGAGATGCTGGCCGCCGGCCTGAAGCGCCCGCTGCACCTCGCCCTCTCCTACGACGAGGAGATCGGCTGCATCGGCGCGCCGTCCATGATCGAGCGCATCGTCGCCGAACTTCCCCGCCCCAGCGCGGTGATCGTGGGCGAGCCGACCTCCATGCGCGTCGTGCTGGCGCACAAGGGCTGCTACGTGCTGCGCACCACGGTGACCGGGCACGAGGTGCATTCCTCCCAGATCGACCGGGGCGTCAGCGCGGTGATGACCGCCGCGCGTCTGGTCAATGTCATCGCGGACATGGCCGCCGACAACGCCGCCAAGGCCGATCCCGCCTGCCCCTTCGACCCGCCCTACACGACGCTGCACGTCGGCACCATCCAGGGCGGCACGGCGACCAACATCACCGCGCGCCATTGCGAGTTCTCCTGGGACATCCGCCCCATCGCCGGCGACGACTGGACGACCTTCCGCGACCGGTTCGAGGCGGAATGCGACCGCCTGCGCGCCGAAATCCGCCGCGTCGCCCCCACCGCCGACATCCGGACCACGTTGGTCGCCGGGGCCCCCGGCCTGGCGCCGGTGGCGAACAACCCCGCCGCCCAGCTCTGTCACGCGCTGACCGGCCGCAACGACACGGCCGTGGTGTCCTACGGGGCCGAAGCCGGGCAATTCCAGGAGGCCGGTCTGTCCACCGTCATGTGCGGCCCCGGCTCCATCGATCAGGCGCACCAGCCCAACGAGTTCATCGAAATCTCCCAGGTGACCGAGTGCGAGCGATTTATGGGGGCGCTTGTCCGCCGGTTGGCGTCGTAACGGCGGACGCGCAAGCGGCGCCGCTCTGCCGGAGGTGGAGGCTGCGGAGGATTTGTTCGCACGGCCGCAGCACAGCCGCACCCGCGAACTGTTGTCGTCTCATACCGGCGACACCAAGGAATCGGCGATTTCACAATCCGCAGGGCGAGCGGAGGACGGCGCGCCGCTGATGTGCCTAGTTCACCCCTATGTTCGGCATATGCCATTGACGGGAGAGATTTTTGACGCATTCCTGTCGCAAAATTCGATTGAGGCGTCGGTGGTGCGGCGCGACCGATGAGAGTGGGAGCGCCGGTGCATGGTGGATTTGACCGACCTGGAGCGCGACGCGCTGACGGAGTTGGTGAACATGGGGGTCGGCCGTGCGGCGACGCATCTCAGCCGCATGGTGTCGGATCAGGTGCTCCTGTCCGTGCCGTCGGTGGAGATCGTCCATCGCGACAGCGCCGCCCGCCTGCTCAGCGCGCGGGAACGCAACAGCCTCGTCGCGGTGGAGCAGCAGTTCCAAGGGGCCTTCTCCGGCCGCGCCCTGCTGATCTTCCCCGAGACCAACAGCCTGGAACTGGCCCGCGCCGTTCTGGGGAGCGAACTCAGCCTTGAGGAGATCGTCGATCTCGAACAGGACGCCCTGGCGGAAATCGGCAACATCATCCTGAACGGCTGCCTCGTGGTCATGGCCAACACGCTGAAGGACAACCTGTCCATCTCACTGCCCAGCGTCCTGCGCGGCGACAGCAACCGCATTTTCCAGAACGCAGAGGAGAATTCGGACGAGCTGGTGATGTTCCTCTACATCGACTTCTCGATTCGCAGCCGCAGCATCCGCGGCTACATCGCGCTGTTGATGGGACTGTCGTCGCTGGAATCGCTGAGGGGTCTGATTCACAGCTTCATCCAACGCATCGAGTCCGGGGCGCCGCATGGAACCCACTGAACTCAAGCGGCTGCCCTGGTTCGACGGCATCCTCGACGCGCTGGACGCCGGCGTGATCGTGCTGGACCGGCACGCCCGCGTCCAGCTGTGGAACGGCTGGATGGAGAAGGCCTCGGGCATCCCGTCCGCGACCATCCACGGGCGCGATCTGGTCGAGGCGATCCCCAGCCTGCGCGACTCGCGCCTGCACGGCGCCGTGAGCGACGTTCTGGACACCGGCGCGCCCAGCGTGCTGTCGCACACGCTGAACCCCGTGCTGTTGCCGCTGCGCTGTGCCGACGGCCGGCGCATGGTCCACAACGTGCTGATCCGCCCGCTGGCGGTCGGCAACAACCCCTATTGCCTGATCCAGGTCACCGACGTGACCGCCGTGGTCAACCGCGAGCGGGTCTTGCGCGAACAGCGCGACGCCCGCTACCGCGCCATCGTGGACACCGCCCCGGACGCCATCGTCACCACCGACACGCGCGGCGTGGTGCAATGGGCGAACGACGCCGCCGCGCGCCAGTTCGGCTACCGCCCCAACGAGCTGATCGGCCAGCACGTCCGCCTGTTCCTGGCCGACGGCACGCCCGACTGGGCCGACTTGACCGAAGAGGACGAAACCGGCCGCCCCGCCGCCTTCGAACTGATCGGCCGCAAGCGCGACGGCACCCGCATCGACCTGGAGCTGTCGCTCGCCCGTTGGGAGTCGGAGGGGCGCAGCTTCATCACCGGCATCCTGCGCGACATCACCGAACGCCGCCGCAACCGCGAGGAACTGACCGCCAACGCGCTGGCCATGCGCCAGCTGGCCGAGCAGACCAAGGCGACGCTGGACGCCCTGCCGGCGCACATCGCCGTGCTCGACCACGGCGGCCACATCATCTCGGTCAACAAGGCCTGGGCGGCCGGTGGTGCTCGGGCCGGCTTCCTCGGCGACGGCTCCGCCGTGGGCGACAATTACCTGGAGGCCTGCGCCGCCGCGCAGAGCGGGGCCGAGCACGCCGACGCCGTCATCGAGGGCCTGCGCGGCCTTCTGCATGGTGCCGATGATCCCGAAGCCGGCCAGCCGCTGTCCATCGAGTATCCCGGCCTGTCGGCGGACGGCCCGCGCTGGTTCCGCTGTCTGGCGGCGCCCATGGCCGCCGGCCCGTTCGGCGGCGCCGTCCTGATGCACATCGACGTCACCGAGATCAAGTCGATGGAAGCCACGCTGCGCAAGCTGGTCAGCCAGAAATCGACCCTGCTGCGCGAGGTCAACCACCGGGTCAAGAACAGCCTTCAGCTGGTCTCCAGCCTGCTGACGCTCCAGACCTTCAGCCTGCCGGGCGAGGCCGAGCGCGTTCATTTCCAGGACGCGCGCAGCCGCATCGAGGCCATCGCGCGGGTGCACAGCCGCCTCTACCAGACCGAGCAGTTCCAGACCATCGAGTTCGCCAGCTACCTGAACGAGCTGTGCGCCGACCTGTCGCGGGCGTCCGGCGGCGGCACGCTGTGCGAGGTGGAGGTGCGGGCCGATCCCATCGACCTGCCCATCGATCAGGCCGCCCCGCTCGGCCTCATCGCCAACGAGCTGATCACCAACGCGATCAAGCACCGCGGCGCTGGCCAGGCCGACATTCTGGTGGAACTGAAGAAGCGTGACCTTGCCGTGGAACTGATCGTGACCGACCAGGGGCCGGGCCTGCCGCCCGGCTTCGACATGCGCAAGTCGCGCAGCCTCGGCATGCGCCTCATCACCAGCCTGACCGGCCAGATCGGTGCAACCGTCGCTCTGCCTCCGGTGAAGCGCGGGACCTCCTTCCGGATCGCGCTGCCCGTGCCGGCGGGCGACGACCCGGCGCTGGAAACGAGCGCCGTGGAGTTCAACGGATGAAGATCCTTCTTGTCGAGGACGAGGTCCTCATCGCCATGGAACAGACCTTCTATCTGGAATCGGCCGGGCACGAGGTCTTCGGACCCGCCCCGACGGCGGAAAGGGCCATCGCGCTCGCCCAGGAGGTGAAACCGGATCTGGCGCTGGTGGACATCCATCTGGCGCAGGGCTCCATCGGCATCGACGCCGCCCGGCAGATGACCGCATGGGGCATCCCCTGCCTGTTCGTCACCTCCTTCCGCGAGGAGGTGGAGCCCAGCCGCGAATACGGCATCGGCTGCCTGCCGAAGCCCTTCAGCCAGGGCACCCTGATCGCCGCCGTCAACGCCGTCCAGGCCATCCTGGGCGGCAAGCCCCCCGGCAAGATCCCGGACACGATGGAGCTGTTCTCGTAAGGAGCCGCGCCTAACGCAGGCGCGGCGCCACCCAGGTCCGGAGGAAAGCGTCCTCCGGCTCGACCGCGACCGCCGCCCGCGCGGCCATCAACAGCTGCAACAGCGCCGTGTGCAGCCCCGTGCAGCGCCCCAAATCGACGCGCGCCCCCTCGCGCCCTTCCAGCCACCCGGCAAGCTCCATCGCCTCATCGACGGCGCAGGCGCCCTCGAACACCGCCACGTCATCCACGAACCGGATCGGCATCACAACAGCTCCCGCAGATTGAGGACGAGCAGCAGTTGCCCGTCGCCGAGCACGGCCGTCCCGGCGTAGCCGCGCAGCCGCGCCAGCACGCCGGTCATCGGCTTCAGCACCACGTCGGCGCGCTCGCGGAAGCCGTCCACCACCAGCCCGACCGTCTGCCCGCCGAGATCGACCACCAGCACCGCCTCCGCTGCCCGCGCCCGGTCGTTCTCCGCCCTTTCTTCCTCCGGCAGGCCGAGCAGCCGGCGCAACCGCAGCAGCGGCACCACCGCGTCGTTCAGCACCATGCTCTCGGCGCGTTTGACCGCCCGGATGTCGCTCCGGCGCACCCGCTTCATGCCGGTGACCAGCGTGACCGGAAAGCCGTAGAGCGCGCCCGCCGTCTCCACCATCATCACGCGCGTGATCATCATGGTCAGCGGCAG
>JAEZID010000474.1 GCA_023416195.1 Pseudomonadota bacterium
CGTTCACGTCGTCTGGAGGTCGAAGCCCGGTTGGGTTCGGCAATCCTAAGCCGGCGCGGCCAGAACTAATTGTGAACAGTTTTAGCCAAATTGCATGCAAACACCAACCAGTGGCTTTGCGATGAGGCGCCCGTTCTTGCTCCGTTCCACCCCCTCGGCTATTCTCCGCTCACGGGGCGCGGACAGCTGGGTTCGGAGGGCCGGGTTCGGAAGAATGAAGAAGCACGACGATTCATGCGTCATGGCGTTGCGGTCCGTTTCATCGGCGCCTGACGGGCTGCCCCATGGATGATCACGTCCCCTCCCCTCTCCCGCCCAAGGTCGCGGGGTGGTTCCGGTCGCGGGGGTGGGCGCCGCATCCGCACCAGCTTGCCATGGTCGAGGCGGCGGTGGCCGGGGACAGCGCCCTGCTGATCGCGCCGACCGGCGGGGGGAAGACGCTGGCGGGATTCCTGCCCTCGCTGATCGAACTGGCGGAACGGCCGCGCGAGGGGCTGCACACGCTCTACATTTCGCCGCTGAAGGCCCTGGCGGTGGACATCCAGCGCAATCTGGAGGAGCCGGTCGCCGAAATGCGGCTGCCCATCCGCACGGAAACGCGCACGGGCGACACGCCCGAATCCAAGCGGCGACGGCAGAGGGCGCACCCGCCGCAGGTCCTCATGACCACGCCGGAAAGTCTGGCGCTGCTGCTGTCCTACGCCGACGCGGACACGATCTTCCGGCACCTGCGCTGCGTCATCGTGGACGAGCTGCACGCGCTGGCCGGGACCAAGCGGGGCGATCTGCTGGCGTTGGGGCTGGCGCGGCTCGGGCGGCTGGCGCCGGGGGCGCGGCGGGTCGGGCTGTCGGCCACGGTGGCGGAGCCGGACCAGCTGCTCGCGTGGCTGTCGAAGACCGGGCGGATCAATGGTGGGGATGTGCGGCTGGTGACGGGGCGCTCGGGGGCCTCGGCGGAGGTGGAGATCCTGGAGACGCGCGAGCGGCTGCCCTGGGCCGGGCATCGGGCGACGCACGCGCTGGGCGAGGTGTACGAGCGCATCCGGGGGCACCGCACCACGCTGGTCTTCGTCAACACCCGCGCTCAGGCCGAGATGGTCTTTCAGGAGCTGTGGCGGATCAACGAGGACGGGCTTCCCATCGCGCTTCACCACGGCTCGCTGGCGGCGGAGCAGCGGCGCAAGGTGGAGGCCGCCATGGCGGCGGGGAAGCTGCGGGCGGTGGTGGCGACCTCCTCGCTCGACCTCGGCATCGACTGGGCGGCGGTGGACCTCGTGGTGCAGATCGGCGCGCCGAAGGGGGCGAGCCGGCTGGTCCAGCGCATCGGCCGCGCCAACCACCGGCTGGACGAGCCGAGCCGCGCCCTGCTGGTGCCCGCCAACCGGTTCGAGGTGCTGGAATGCCGCGCCGCCGTCGATGCGGTGCGGGCGATGAGCCTGGACGGCGAGCGGCCCCGGCCGGGCGGGCTCGACGTGCTGGCGCAGCACATGCTGGGGATGGCCTGCGCGGCGCCGTTCCTGGCCGACGATCTCTATGAGGAGGTGGTCAGCGCCGCGCCCTACGCCGGGCTGGGGCGGGACGAGTTCGACGACGTGCTGGACTTCGTGGCGACGGGGGGATACGCGCTCGGCGCCTATGAGCGGTTCCGGCGATTGGTGGTGCGCGAGGATGGGCGGATGGCGGTGGCCGGGCCGGCGGTGGCGCGGCAATACCGGCTGAACGTCGGCACCATCACGCAGGAAGCCATGCTGCGCGTCCGCATGAATCGCGGCCCGGTGCTGGGCGAGGTGGAGGAATATTTCATCCAGGGGCTGACGCCGGGGGACACCTTCGTCTTCGCCGGGCAGCTTCTGAGATTCCTCGGCGTGAAGGAGATGGAGGCGCAGGTCGCCAAGGGGGGCAAGGGAGAGCCGAAGGTGCCGGCCTATGCCGGCGGGCGCCTGCCGCTGACCTCGGCGCTGGCGGAGCGGGTGCGGGCGATGCTCGCCGATCCGGAGGGATGGGGCTCGCTGCCGGAGGACGTGCGGGAATGGCTGCGGCTGCAACGCTGGCGCTCGGTGCTGCCGGAGCGGGACGGGCTGCTGGTCGAAACCTTTCCGCGCGGCGGGAAGCGGTTCCTGGTGGCCTACGCGTTCGAGGGGCGGAACGCGCACCAGACTCTGGGCATGCTGCTGACCCGGCGGATGGAGCGGATGGGGATGGGGCCGCTGGGCTTCGTCGCGACCGATTACGCGCTGGCGGTGTGGTCGCTGCGCTCGCCAAAGGACATAGACGCGCTGTTCGACCAGGACATGCTGGGCGACGATCTGGAAGCCTGGATGGACGAGTCCTCCATGCTGCGGCGGACCTTCCGCAACGTGGCGCTGATCACCGGCGTGATCGACCGGCGGCATCCGGGGCAGGAGAAGACCGGGCGGCAGGTGACGTTCTCGTCGGATCTCATTTACGACGTTCTGAGGAAGCACGATCCGGGGCATGTGCTGCTGCGGGCGACGCGGGCCGACGCGGCGGGCGGGCTGACCGACGTGCGGCGGCTCTCCGATCTGCTGGCGCGGGTGAAGGGGCGGATCACGCACAAGGATCTGGAGCGCGTCTCGCCGCTGGCCGTGCCGGTGATTTTGGAGATCGGGCGGGAAAAGGTGGACGGCAGCGCCACGGATGAGCTGTTGGAGCAGGCGGCGAGCGAGCTGGTCGCCGAGGCGATGCCGGAGTTCGGGGATGGTGGGCTCTTTGGTTGATTTTCGGGGGGCGGCGCTGGAGCTGGACCCCTCCGGCGCCTTGTGGTGGCCGGGGGAGCGGACGCTGGTGGTCGCCGACCTGCATCTGGAAAAGGGCTCCGCCTTCGCGGCGCGCGGACGGATGCTGCCGCCCTACGACACGCGGGCGACGCTGGACCGGCTGGCCGGGCTGGTGGCGCGGGTTTCGCCGGGGCGGGTGCTGTGCCTGGGCGACAGTTTCCACGACCGGCGGGCGGCCGGGCGGATGGAGGCCGGCGACGTGGAGCGGCTGCGCGGGCTGACGGAGCGGGTCGCCGATTGGGTGTGGGTCACCGGGAACCACGACCCGGAGCCGCCGGAAGGGTTCGGCGGGCGGGTGGTCGAGGAGATGGCGCTCGGGCCGCTGGCCTTCCGGCACGAGGCGGTGAAGAGCGCCGTGGGCGAGGTGTCCGGGCATCTGCACCCGGCGGCCGCCGTTCTGGTGCCGGGGCGGCGGGTGCGGGAGCGGTGCTTCGCGTTTGATGGCGGAAAGCTGATCCTGCCGGCCTTCGGCGCCTATGCGGGCGGGCTGAACGTGCTGGATCCGGCGGTGGCGGGGCTGCTGGCGCCCCGGTTCGAGGTGCATCTTCTGGCGCGGGGGAAAATCCACCGTTTTCCCAGCGGGCGCCTGTCGCCGGACGGATAAAGGCGGCCCGGAGAGCGGGGGGATCTCTCCGGGCCGAGTTTTTCGCCGGGCTGGCGGGCTGCCCGGCGAAGGGCAACGGAAATCAGTTCGGCATGATGACCGTGTCGATCACATGGATGACGCCGTTGGAGGCCGCGACGTCGGCCTTCGTCACCTTGGCCTTGTCCACCATCACGCCGCCCTTGGTCGCGTCGATGTCCACGGTCGTGCCCTGGACGGTCTTGGGCGTCGCCGTCTTGCCGGCGATGTCCGCGGCCATAACCTTGCCGGGCACCACATGATAGGTCAGTACGGAGCGGAGCTTGTCGCGGTTCTCCGGCTTCAGAAGATTTTCGACCGTGCCCTGGGGAAGCTTCGCGAACGCCTCGTCCGTGGGCGCGAAGACGGTGAAGGGACCCGGACCCTTCAGCGTGTCGACGAGACCGGCGGCCTGCACGGCCGTGACCAGCGTGTTGAACTGGCCCGCCGACTTGGCGGTGTCCACGATGTCCGCCGCGCTGGCGGCGCCGGCGGCAAAGGCCAGCGGCAGGACAACGGCGGCGGACTTCAGAAGCTGCGACAAACGGGACAT
>JAEZID010000528.1 GCA_023416195.1 Pseudomonadota bacterium
GGCGGGTCAACGCCGGGATCAGGCGGACCATCAGCGTCGTCTTGCCGCTGCCGCTCCATCCCGTCAGGCCGAACATTTTCATGAACGCGCTCATCCCCCGCATGGTCGATGCGGTCAAATAGCAGAATTACAGGAGGGCAGAAACACGCACGTGTGCGAATGGAATACGGATCAGCCGGGGGTCCGGGCCGGCGCGCCCTTCGGACGCTTGGGCGGCTGGTGGGCCATCATGTGCTTCAGGCCGGCGCGCATGTAGTCCCAGCCGGTGACGAAGGTCAGGATCGCCGCCGCCCACAGGCCGGCTGTGCCGATGGCGGTGACCGGGATGTGCGCCGGGCCGTAGTCGCCAACGATCAGGAAGCCCAGCGCCACCATCTGGATGGTCGTCTTCCACTTGGCCAGCCACGTCACCGGCACGCCGGCGTTGAGGCCCGCCAGATACTCGCGCAGACCCGAGACGAGAACCTCGCGCAGCAGGATCACCACGGCGGCCAGCACCGACAGGCCGGACAGGCGCGTGAAGGCGACCAGCATGATCAGCGTCGCGGCGACCAGCAGCTTGTCCGCGATGGGGTCGAGGAACTTGCCGATGACGCTTTCCTGCTCCCACGCGCGGGCCAGATAGCCGTCGAAATAATCGGTGATGCAGGCGGCCGCGAACAGCGCGCAGGCCGTGTAGGCGGCCCACGCCTCCGGCACGTAGAACAGCCCGACGACCACCGGGATCACCGCGATGCGTGACAGGGTGAGCAGGTTGGGCAGGCTGGTCAGCATCGGTTCGGACTCGGACACTCGGGAGGGACGGGCGCGACGGGAAAGGCCATTCTAGCCGTCCTGATGGAAATGATCGTATATCTTTTTCGCAACTGCCCGATTGATCCCTTCCACCGCTTCCAGATCGGCGAGTCCCGCGCGGGACACGGCGACCGCGCTGCCGAAATGGTGCAACAGCGCCTTCTTGCGCGCCGGTCCGATTCCGGGAATCTCGTCGATCATCGACTTGCCCAGCGCCTTGGTGCGCTTGGCGCGGTGCGTGCCGATGGCGAAGCGGTGCGCCTCGTCGCGCAGCCGTTGCAGGAAGTAGAGGACGGGGTCGCGCATCTCCATCTGGAAGGGCGCGCGGCCCTCCATGAAGAAATGCTCGCGGCCGGCGTTGCGTTCCGGACCCTTGGCGATGCCGACCAGCGTCACGTCGTCGATGCCCAACTCGGCCAGCACCTCCAGCGCCACGTTCAGCTGCCCCTGCCCGCCGTCGATCAGGACCAGATCGGGCCAGCTGCCCTGGGCGCGTTCGGGATCTTCCTTCAGCGCACGGCCGAATCGGCGGGTCAGCACCTCGCGCATCATGGCGAAGTCGTCGCCGGCCGCCCCCTCCGACTTGATGTTGAACTTGCGGTAGGCGTTCTTGATGAAGCCCTCCGGCCCCGCGACGATCATAGCGCCGATGGCGTGGGCGCCCTGGACGTGGGAGTTGTCGTAGACCTCGATCCGCTGCGGCGGGCCGTCCAGGCCGAAGACGGCGGCGACACCGTCGAGCAGACGGGCCTGCGACGAGCTTTCGGCCAGACGGCGGCCGTGCGCCTCGCGCGCGTTGGTCAGGGCGTGCTCGACGATGCGGCGCTTGTCGCCCCGCTTGGGCTCGATCAGCTCGACCTTGTGGCCGGCGCGGAGGGAGAGCGCCTCGGTCAGCAGGTCGAGTTCGGGCAGCTCATGACTGACCAGCACGAGGTTCGGGGCGGCCTTGTTCTCGTAGAACTGGGCGATGAAGGCGGCCAGCACCTCCTGCGTGTCGGCGGACTTGTCGTGGCTGGGGAAGTAGGCGCGGTTGCCGTAGTTGCGCCCGCCGCGGAAGAAGAACACCTGGACGCAGGTCACACCGCCCTCGGCGTGGGCGGCGATCACGTCGGCGTCCTCGACCACGCCCTCGACGTTGATGTCCTGGTGCGCCTGCACGGCGGTCAGCGCGCGGATGCGGTCGCGGTAGCGGGCGGCGGTCTCGAAATCCAGGGCTTCGGACGCCTCGGTCATCTTCGCCGCGAACTCGGTCTGGATGTCGCGGCTCTTGCCCGACAGGAAGGCGCGGGCCTGGTTGACCTGGGCCTGATACTCCTCCGGGCTGACGCGGGCGACGCAGGGCGCGGTGCAGCGCTTGATCTGGTATTGCAGGCAGGGCCGCGTGCGCGAGGCGAAGACCGTGTCGGCGCAGTTGCGCAGCAGGAACGCGCGCTGGAGCGCCGTGATGGTGCGGTTGACCGCCCCGGCCGAGGCGAAGGGGCCGAAATAGTCGGCGTCGCGGTTGCGGGCGCCGCGATGCTTGGTCAGCTGCGGGTAGTCGTGGTCCTTGGTGATCATGATGTGCGGGAAGGTCTTGTCGTCCCGCAGCAGCACGTTGTAGCGCGGCATCAGCCGCTTGATGAGATTCGATTCGAGGAGGAGCGCCTCGACCTCCGTGTGGGTCGTGACGAACTCCATGGTCTCCGTCTCCGACACCATGCGCTGGAGGCGCACGGGCAGGCGGTTGACCTGGGTGTAGTTGAACACCCGGCGTTTCAGATTCTTCGCCTTGCCGACGTACAGAACCGCCCCGTCGCCGGCCAGCATGCGGTAGACGCCCGGCGTCTGCGGCAGGGTCTTCAGATGCTCGCGAATCACCTCGACGCCGCGCGCGAGGTCCGCCGGACGGCGGCGGGCGCGGGGCGACTCTGGGGCGGCGGTCTCGGGAAGGGCGAGATCCGGGGTTTCTAGATCCGGGGTTTCTGGAACGGTGTCGGCCATGGGCCGAATGTCGTCAAAGCGGCGGGCCGGGTCAACCGCCCCCTGGCCGAGAGAGTTAAGACCTCCGACTCACCCGTTGGAAAGGATATCCACTGAAATTGTGGATAAGTCTGTCGATAACGGATGGGTTAGCGGGTGCGAACTCAAGCGCCGCAACGCCTTCCTGGGTGATGCCTATTTTTTAAGCAAACTTGCTAAGTGCTTGATTTTATTCGCGTGCACGAGAGTCAAGAGGGGGAGAAGCATGCGGCGCACAAAATTATCATAACCCCCAAAGCACCCCTTGCATGCCGGTGGACAGATGTATAAAACGCGCGGTCCTTGCGGGCGGGCCTTGCCTCCAATTCGTTAAAAATCCTTACTTGCGATCGGGGACCGCGAGCGGGCGAAGCCATGCCCTGGGTCTATTCCACGGGCACGAAGCCCACGGACGGTTGCGCCCATCCCAAATGCTCGCCACCGTCGAGCGCGATCATCTGGCCGGTCACTGCCGGGGCGTCGATCAGGAAGCGCAGGGCAGCGCAGATTTCCTCCGGCGAGGTGCCGCGCCGGAGCGGGGTGGACTCGCGCTGGGCGGCGAACTCCTCCTCCGACTGGCGGCTGTTGCGCAGGGTCGGGCCGGGGCCGATTCCGTTGACCCGGATGCGCGGGGCCAGCGCCATCGCCATCGTCCGCGTCAGCGTCCACAGCCCGGCCTTCGACAGCGTGTAGGAAAGGAAGTGCGGGGTGAGGTTCCACACCCGCTGGTCCAGCAGGTTGACGATCAGCCCCGTCTCGTCGGCCGGAACCTGCGCGGCGAAGGCCTGGGAGAGGACGAAGGGGGCGCGCAGATTCGCTTCCATGTGCCGGTCCCAGGAGGCGCGGGTGGCGTCCTCGACCGAATCGCGCTCGAAGCAGGAGGCGTTGTTGACCAGGAGGGACAGTGCGCCCAGCCGCTCCACCGTCTCGGGCACCAGCGCCTGGACGTCGGATTCCCGTCCCAGGTCGGCGTGAAGGGCGACGGCGATGCCGCCCTGCGCCTCGATGAGGGCGACCACCGAATCGGCGTCGGCGCGGGAGTTCAGGTAATGGACCCCCACGGCCCAGCCCTGTGCGGCGAGGTCGAGCGCGATGGCGCGCCCGATCCGCTTGCCGGCCCCGGTGACCAGGGCCGCTTTCCTCTTGATCTCGACCATGCCGCCATAGGTACCCTGCACCCGGTTTCGGTCAAGGGGCCTGTTCCGTGCTGCGCGAAGCGTTCGAGTATCTGACCACCCCCTGCCCGCCCCTGGCCCGGCGGTTCGGCTATCTGGCGGAGGCGGTGGCGCTGGGCGCGCGGTACCGGCGGCAGCGGCGGGCGTGGGCGCCGCATGTCGAGGCCTGCCGCCG
>JAEZID010000006.1 GCA_023416195.1 Pseudomonadota bacterium
CCTGTTCCGCAATGCGAGGAAGACCGCCTCGTCCCGCGTTCTCCGTACCCCGACGAGGTTTGGGCCGGCGTCGCCCGCCTGATCGCCGCCGGCTACTCGCCGACCGAGGCCGGTGCCAAGGTGGGCATGCACCGCACCACCATCTGGGGCGCGTGGCAGGAACACACCGATTTCCGCTACCGCACCTATTGGGAATACGTCAGCCTCGTCCGCGAGGCCCGCGCCCGCCTGCGCCGGCACAACGACCTGCTCGCCCCCTCCTGGACCCTGCCGCCCGACGACGAGGGCCGGCTGGACCGCCCGTTGCCACCGATCATCCCGGACAATGCCGGCCCCCTCCCTAACCCTCCCCCGCTGCGCGGGAGAGGGAACTCAGGCACGGCGGCGGTAGTCCCCTCTCCCGCTGAAAGCGGGGGAGGGTTAGGCAGGGGGCAAAGCACCCCGGCTCATCCGCCCCCCCACCATTGTGCACTCCCTGCACAACATACGCCTACCCACAAACCCCACCATTCCCCTGAAACCAAACACCAATCCGCCCCCAATCCCCATTGTGCAGATCCCGCCCACTGCACAATCCGCACAGCGACGCACAATGGGGCCGCTGCACACGCCCCCGTCGCGGTGCCCGACGCTCCCGCTCGGACAAATCCCTGTTGCGCCTGTGACCGAACGGTTATAACCGTCCGTTCAAGTTTCCCATTGCGTGCACCCATGGCTCTTCGGATCGAGACTTTCTCCAACGTCACCGGCGGTTCCAGCTTCTTCAAGGCGGCCGGCCATCCCCTGGCCGCGCCGAAGGCTGTGGCCCTCGTGGAGCGGCTGTCGGCCGGCGGGCCGGTGGCGGTCTATGATCCGCTGGGGCTCGTCTCGGGTCTGGCCGAGTTCTACGACCTGTCGGGCATTCCGGTGTGCGGCGTCTACGTCCAGGACGTGGAGGCCGTGGGCAAGGAGTCCTTCGGCCACGCCGCGCGCCCGGTCACCGACCTGCCCGCCAGCGGGGCCGCGACCGTGTTCGTCGTCGCCTTCGACAGCCAGCGCCTGGAAGGGCACATCGCGCATCTGATCCCGGCCGGCGCGCGGGTCGTCTCGCTCGACGCCATGCGCATCCCCGAGGACATGCTGAGCGACCACGCCCATTACCTGTCCAAGTTCAACTGGGCGACCAACTTCGCCTGGTTCCGCGATGAGGGCGGCCGGCACACCCGCGTGGTTTCCGCCAACTACTGGCCGAACTACGGCGCCAAGGGCACCCGCCTGTGGGCGCGCCTGTTCGACGCGGACGGCGCGGCGCTCGCCGAATGGACCGAGCCGATGCCGCCGGCCAACGGCACCGTCGTCATCGACAGCCGTCTGGTGCGCGCCCGCTTCGCTTTGGGGGACTTCTGCGGGTCGCTGTTCCTGCACATCGTCGGCGCCGCCGGCCATGACGTGGTGAAGTACGCGCTGGACTGCTACGGCGACTCCGAAACCGAGCTGTCCTGCACCCACGACGCCAACGCCTGGCCGGCCGAACTCTACGCCGGCCTGCCGGCGCCGAAGGAGGACGAGCGCGTCCTGCTGTGGATCCAGAACAGCCACCCCACACCGATCCCGGCCGGGGCCATCGGCCTGAACCTGATGGGCTCCCCGGAGGTCGTACGGCTCGACCGCTCCGTGGCCCCCTTCGCGACGACGGTGATCGACACGCGCGACCTGCTGCCGGACGCGCGCTGGCCGCAGCAGATCGAGATCCAGGCCGGCAAGCATTTCGTGCGCCCGCGCTACGAGGTCGTCGCCGCCAACGGCCGGCGCCGCATCGCCCACGCCAACGTGGAGCGCTCCGACCTGAAGCCCGACCCGAAACTCCCCACGCTCACCGGGGGTCTTCTGGGCAAGGGCCACATCCTTCCCGCCCCGCTGCTGCCGCCGGAGCGCTGGCGCACCGTCCTGCTGCCCACCCCGATGAGCACCGCGCAGCAGACCCTGCCCGTCCAGGCGGTCGTCTACGACGCCACCGGCCGCGAGGTCGCCCGCCACCGCTTCGGCAGCCTGAAGCGCTCCGACAGCGTGGCGCTGGACGTGACCGGACTTGCCTCCGGCGCCGCCCTGCCCGGCGGCTGGGGCCATGTGGAGCTGGTCTACGACTTCGACGCGGGCCAGGAGGCCGACGGCTGGCTGCACGCGCTGGTCCGCTACGAGGACGTCCGCAACGGCCACGCCGCCGAGACCAGCTTCGGCAGCCACATCTTCAACACGGCACTGGTCTACCGGGGCGAGCCGCAGAGCTATCACGGCACGCCGCCGGGGCTGTCGACGCGCCTGTTCCTCCGCTTGGGCACCGAGCCCTGGGACACGATCTGCCACCTGATCTACCCGGCCTCGACCCCCTGGCACGAGTCGTCGGAGACGCAGCTCGTCCTGACCCGGCGCGACGGCGTCGAGGTGGCGCGGCGCAAGATCGCCATTCCCTGCGGCGGCTCGCGCTTCTTCCGCTACCGGGAGACCTTCACCGAGGCCGAGCGGATCGCGGCGGGCGAGCATGCCTATGTGCTGATCCGCGACACCACCTGCCGCCTGTTCGGCTATCACGGCTGCGTCAACGGTGACAGCGCCTTCAGCCTTGACCATATGTTCGGTTTCTAGAGACCCCAGGGACACAGCAGCGATGCCCACCACCCACCACACCAAGGTTCTCATCATCGGCGCCGGTCCGGCCGGCTACACGGCGGCCATCTACGCGGCGCGCGCCAACCTGGAACCGCTGATGGTCCAGGGCATGCAGCCCGGCGGCCAGCTGATGATCACCACCGACGTGGAGAACTACCCCGGCTTCGCGGAGCCCATCCAGGGCCCCTGGCTGATGGAGCAGATGCAGAAGCAGGCCGAGCATGTCGGGACTAAGATGGTCTTCGACCTGATCGTGGACGTGGACTTCACCCAGCGCCCCTTCCTAGCCAAGGGCGATTCGGGCGACACCTACACCGCCGACAGCGTCGTCATCGCGACCGGCGCGCAGGCCCGCTGGCTGGGCATCCCCAGCGAGGAGACCTACCGCGGCTTCGGCGTGTCGGCCTGCGCGACCTGCGACGGCTTCTTCTTCCGGGGCAAGGAGGTCGCGGTGATCGGCGGCGGCAACTCCGCCGTCGTTTCATCATCAGCGGGTGGTGTCTGGATAGCCGGCCTCACTGAAAATATCGATGTACAACAACGTCTTGCGGTCAATCAGAACGTCCTGGGCGCTATCCAGACTGTCGGGATGGCTCGGCCCCAGGACCGGCGCGCGGCCTAATTTTGCGCCCCATATCCGTAAGACCAGCCATTCCGGAGCACCTCATGACCACCACCCATCGCACCAAGGTCCTGATCATCGGATCCGGCCCGGCCGGCTACACGGCTGCGATCTACGCCGCCCGCGCCAACCTGCAGCCGTTGCTCGTGCAGGGTCTGCAGCCCGGCGGCCAGCTGACCATCACGACTGACGTTGAGAACTATCCCGGCTTTGCCGAGCCGATCCAGGGCCCTTGGCTCATGGAGCAGATGCAAAAGCAGGCCGAGCACGTCGGCACCAAGATGGCCTTCGACATCATCACCGAGGTGGACTTCTCCAAGCGTCCGTTCGTCTGCAAGGGCGACGGCGGCGACACCTACGTCGCCGACTCGGTCATCATCTGCACCGGCGCGCAGGCGAAGTGGCTTGGCATCGAGAGTGAGCAGACCTACAGCGGCCGCGGCGTCTCCGCCTGCGCCACCTGCGATGGCTTCTTCTTCCGGGGCAAGAACGTTGCCGTAATTGGGGGTGGCAATTCCGCTGTTGAGGAG
>JAEZID010000048.1 GCA_023416195.1 Pseudomonadota bacterium
GCACCGTGTAGATCTCAGTGGTCGCCGTAACAATAAAAAAAAAAGTGGAGCATCTGGAGCGCTCGTTCCGTCAGGTGGCGCAGAACAAGAAACTGGGCTTCACCATCGACGTGAACGAGGAGGTGCCGAAGATCATCCGCACCGACGAGAAGCGCCTGCAGCAGGTCATCAACAACCTGCTCGCCAACGCCTTCAAGTTCACCGACGCCGGCGGCGTCACCCTGTCCATCGCTCCCGTCCCGGAGGGCTGGACCGCACAGAACAGCGCACTCACCGACGCCGAGCAGATCCTGGCCTTCTCGGTCACCGACACTGGCATCGGCGTGCCCGAGGACAAGCAGCGCATCATCTTCGAGGCGTTCCAGCAGGCCGACGGCACCACCAGCCGCAAGTACGGCGGCACCGGCCTCGGCCTGTCGATCAGCCGCGAGATCGCCCAGCGCCTGGGCGGCGAGATCCGCGTCGTCAGCGCGCCGGGCGAGGGCAGCACCTTCACGCTGTACCTGCCCGTGCGGCTGGAGCAGGGCGTCGAGAAGAGCGCGCACCACGCCTCGCCGGTCAGCCCGGCGGCCGCGGCGGCCGAGCGCTTCGTCATGGCGCAGGCCGACCATCACGACGACCGCGAGGCGCTGACCGGCACCGACATGGTCATGGTGGTGGTGGAGCCGGACGCCGCGGCGGCCCGCTCCATCATGGAGCTGGCGCGCGAGAAGGACTTCAAGGTCGTCCTGTCGCAGACCGGCAACGGCGCCATCCCGCTGATCCGCAAGGTGAAGCCCAGCGCCGTCACCATCGACCTGCATTTGCCGGACATCGACGGTCTGGCGCTGCTGGAACTCATCAAGCACGATCTGGAGCTGCGGCACATCCCCGTGCACGTGATAGCACCCGAGGAGAGCCGGCAGCGCTGCCGCGACGTGGGCGCCTTCGGCGTCACCACGACGCCGGTGGACCCGCAGAAGCTCGGCGCCGCCTTCACCGCGCTGCGCGGCGTGGTGGCGCGCGACCAGATGCGGGTGCTGCTGGCGGTCAGCGACGCCGAGCTGCGGACCGAGCTGGCGGCCCAGATCGGCGGCGAGGACGTGCAGATCACCGAGGCCGCGTCCGCCAAGGAGGCGCAGCGCGTGCTGGAGAAGGAGCCGTTCGACTGCGTCGTGCTCAGCTCCGCCCTGCCGCGTTCGGCCATGCTGCCGCTGATCGAGCGGATCCGCGACAACAACCCGGCCCTCCCGGTGGTGGTCTACCGGAAGAAGCCGCTGTCGGACGCCGAGGCGGAGAAGCTGGACATGCTGGGCCAGACGGTCCTGCTGCGCCACGCCGACACGCCGGAGGAGCTGCTGGACGAGACCACCAAGCTCCTGCACCGGCCGCTCGCCAACCTGACGCCGGAGGACCGGCAGAAGGTCGAGGCGCTGCGCCAGGACCAGAGCGCGCTGGCCGGGCGGCGGATCCTCATCGTCGACGACGACATCCGCAACATCTTCTCCATGACCTCGGTCCTGGAGCAGCACCGGATGAACGTCCTCTTCGCCGAGAACGGCCGCGACGGCATCGAGCTGCTGAAGGCCAACCCCGACGTGGACGTGGCGCTGGTGGACGTCATGATGCCGGAGATGGACGGCTACGAGGTGATGCGGGAGATCCGCGGCATCGAGGCGTTCCAGCGCCTGCCGGTCATCGCCGTGACGGCGAAGGCCATGCAGGGCGACCGCGAGAAGTGCCTGGAGGCCGGCGCCAGCGACTACATCGCCAAGCCGGTCGAGGTCGACCGCCTGCTCGCCACGCTGCGGGCGTGGCTGCACCGGTGACCGCCATGCAGACGGACATCGGGCCCCTGGGCTTCGGGCTCGACGCGCGGGCGAGCGTCCTGCTCGTCGACGACGACCCGCACAATCTGTTCGCGCTCGAACAGGCGCTGGCTTCCCTCGACGTGGAGGCGGTCAAGGCCTCGTCGGGAGAGGAGGCGCTGCGCCAGCTTCTCAAGCGGGACTTCGCGCTGATCCTGCTGGACGTGCACCTGCCGGGCCTGAACGGCTACGAGGTGGCGTCCATGGCGCGCCAGCGCGAGCGCAACCGCAACGTGCCGATCATCTTCCTCTCCGGCGTGGACAAGGACGAGGTGCACTTCTTCCGCGGCTATTCCGCGGGGGCGGTGGACTATGTGCTGAAGCCGGTCGATCCGACCATGCTGCGTTCCAAGGTCGCGGTGTTCGTCGATCTGTTCAACAAGTCGCGCGAACTCCAGCGGCAGGTCGCCATCAAGCAGAAGCTGCTGGACGACAACATCCGCGCCAACGCCGAGCGCCGCGCGGCGGAGCAGGCGCTGCAGATCGTCGAGGAGCGGCAGGCGGCCATCGTCCGCTCGCTGCCCATCGCGGTCTACAGCGTCGATCTGACCAGCGCCGAGGCCGGGGGCATCGGCGGGCCGGCGTTCGTCGGCGACACCATCCAGTCGCTGTGCGGCTTCCCCGCCAGCGCGTTCGCCGAGGCGCCCGACCTCTGGCGCACGCGCATCCACCCCGACGACCTGAACCGCGCGCTCGGCGAGAAGGCCGGGGCGCTGGCGTCGGGCGCCTTCACCATCGAATACCGCTGGCAGGCCGCCGACGGCGAGTACCGCCACATCCTCGACCAGGGCGTGCTGGTGCGCAGCGCCGGCAGCGGCAACGGCAACGGGCGCGAACTGGTCGGCACCTGGCTCGACATCACCGACCGCCGCAAGGCGGAACAGCAGCTGGCGCAGGTGCAGAAGATCGACGCGCTGGGCCAGCTCACCGGCGGCATCGCGCACGACTTCAACAACATGCTGGCGGTCATCATCGGCAATCTGGAGCGGGTGCAGACCCAGCTCAAGTCCGGCGGCGAGTCCAAGCTGGCGGTGCGCGTGGACATGGCGATGCAGGGCGCGCTGCGCTGCTCCGACCTGACGCGCCAGCTCATGGCCTTCGCGCGCCGGCAGCCGTTGCAGGCGGCGCCGCTGGACGTGAACGGGCTGGTGCGCGACATGATGCAGATGTTCCGCCGCACGCTGGAGGACGAGATCGCCATCGAGACGCAGCTCGCATCCGACCTCGGCGCCCTGGTGGTGGACCGGGCGCAGGTGGAATCCATGCTGCTCAATCTGGTGGTCAACGCCCGCGCCGCCATGCCGGACGGCGGCACCATCACCATCGAGACCGGCAACCTCACCATCGGCGAGGGCGACCGCAGCTTCCCGGAGGCGCCGCCCGGCGACTACATCCACCTGTCGGTGGCCGACACCGGCACCGGCATGCCGCGCGAGGTGCGCGACCGCGCCTTCGAGCCGTTCTTCACCACCAAGGAGCTGGGCCGCGGCACCGGCCTCGGCCTCAGCATCATCTACGGCTTCGTCAAGCAGTCGGGCGGCGCCATCCGCATCGACAGCGAGATGGGGAAGGGCACGTCCATCCGCATCCTGCTGCCGCGCGCCGCGGTGGCCCCGCCGAAGCCGGTGCTCACCCTGGCGGAGGACGCCGAATGCCCGACCGCCCGCGCCGGCGAGACCGTGCTGCTGGTGGAGGACGACCAGGGCGTGCGCCAGATGGCGGCGGAGGAGCTGCGCGACCTCGGCTACACCGTCATAGAGGCGCCGCACGCCCTGGCGGCGCTGGAACGGCTGGGGGAGGGGCTGCGGCCCGACATCCTGTTCACCGACATCGCCATGCCCGGCGGCATGAACGGCTTCGACCTCGCCGCCAACGCGGTGGCCGGGCGGCCGGACCTGCGGGTGCTCTACACCTCCGCCTATCCGGAGTTCGCGCTGGCCCGCAGCAAGGAGGTGCGCATCGACGCGCCGCTGGTCCAGAAACCCTACTACCGGCATGAGCTGGCCCGGGCGCTGCGCGTCCAGCTCGACGGCCCGCCGCCCGCCCCGGCGACGGCGGCTTCCCCCAGCAACGAGGTGACGGCGCACTGAAAGCAAGGCGCCAGCCGTAGAAGAGGAACGATGTTATGCCGACACGGGTGCTGATCATCGAGGACGAGCCGTTGATCGTTCTCGACCTGAAAGCGATCCTGACGGAGCTGGACTGCGAGGTGTGCGCGGTCGCCGGCACCGCGGACGAGGCGATGACCGCCGCCCGCCGCGACCAGCCGGACCTGATCCTCGCCGACATCCGCCTGCCCGGCGAGGTGGACGGGATCGACGCCGTGAAGGCGATCCAGGCGCAGCGGCCGACCCCGGTGCTGTTCGTCACCGGCAACTGGCGCGAACTGCGCGACCGCGGCATGCCCGACGCCATGGCGATCGGCAAGCCCTTCCTGCCCTCCGTGCTGCGGCAGGCGATCCGGACGGTGATGGGCCATGTCCGCTGAACCGGAGGCTCCGTCGCGGAGCGGCTTCCGGCCGCTCGGCCGCGACAGGCTGGCGGGCTACGCGGCGCTGGCCTGCCTGGGCGTGGTGGCGGGCGTGTTTCTGCTGTTCGCGGCGGCCAGCTACGAGCGCGTCGTCGCCCGCGCCGAGCAGCAGGCGCACGACACCGCCTTTTTCTACGCCGACCACGGCTCGCGCCTGTTCGAGGCGGCCGACCTCGCCACCAGCGAGGCCATCGCCGCGCTGGAGGGCGATCCCTGGGACAAGGCGGCCGGGTCGCGCCGCGCCGCGCAGGCGCTGGAACGGCTCAGCGACCGCTTCCCCTATGTGGACGCGCTGTTCCTCACCGACGAAACGGGCCTGATCCGGCTGGTCAGCAACAGCTTCCCGGCGCCGGACGTGCACGTGGCCGACCGGGAGTACTTCCAGTCGCACAGCAAGGGCCGCAACGGGTCGTACGTCAGCCGCCTGCTGGTCAGCCGCACCACCGGGAATCCCGGCTTCGTGCTGAGCCGCGGCATCTACGACGACGACGGCCGCTTCCGCGGCATCGCGGCGACGATCATCGCCACCAGCTACCTGTCGGAGTTCTACCGCTCCATCAACCTGCCGTTTCAGCCGGCCATATCGCTGTTCCGCTCCGACTTCCAGGTGCTGGTGCGCCAGCCGGGCGAGGTCGAACCGGACACCCCCGGCACGCTCCAGGGGGAGGCGCTGCTCCGCAAGGCGCTCGCCGACTCCCCCTCGACCGAGCTGGCGACGGTGTCGGGAAAGGAGAACGGCGAGGACCTGATCCTCGGCTACGCCAAGATCGAGAACGTGCCGCTCTACGTCAGCGTCGCCATCGACCGCTCGTCGATGCTGAACGTCTGGCTGGATGAGTCGCGGGTTCCCGGCATCATGGCCCTGGTGGCGCTGGCCGCGCTGGGGGCGCTCACCATCTTCGTCTTCCGGCAGGCCCGCCGCGACGAGGAGGCGAAGCGCCTGCTGGAAAGCACGGTGGAGGCGCGGACCTCCGACCTGCGCAGCGCCAACCGCCAGCTGGAGGTGCTGGTGCAGGAGGTCCACCACCGGGTGAAGAACAACCTCCAGGTCATCTCCTCCATGCTGCGCCTGCAATCCTTGCAGATGGGCGACGACGGCGTGCGCAAGGCGTTGCAGGATTCGGTCAACCGCGTCCACGCCATGAGCCTCGTGCACGAGATGCTGAGCGGCGGCGGCGACCGCTCGCGCCTGGAGTTCCGGGAGTATCTGCGCGACCTCACCGAACAGCTGAAGGAGTCCTACGGCGTCGCCGACCGCGTGACCATCGGCATCGAGTGCGAGGATCTGACCCTGGACATGACGCAGGGCATCCATCTGGCGCTGATCGTCAACGAGATCTTCTCGAACGCGCTGAAGCACGCCTTCCCGCCGGGGCGTCCGGGCGTGCTGAACATCGCGCTGCGGCGCCAGGGCGAGCGGGCGAAGCTGACCATGCAGGACAACGGCGTCGGCCTGCCGCCCGGCTTCGACTGGCGCCGGGCCAGCAGCCTCGGCCTTCAGATCGTGCAGTCGCTGGCGGCGAAGCTGGGCGGCGAGGCGTCGCTGACCATGGCCGGCGCCACCTGCTTCACCCTGGTCTTCCCGCTGGGCCACAGCCCGGAGGAATCGGCCGAACGCCTGCCGGCCGAGGCCGCGGCGCTGTAAGGACCGCTAGTGGTTGGCCCCGCCGCAGTCCGGCGTGCCGGGCGGGCAGAGGGTGCCGGTGGGTATCTGGCTGGCGCGCGGCGAGGAGCCGGAGCGGCCCTCGTCGGGCAGCGCGTGGTCGGCCGTGCCGTAGGGGGTGTAGCCGGTGAACGGCACCGACGGCGGGTAGAGCGTCGTCGTGGTGGTCGTGACCGTCGTCGTCGTCGTGCCGCTGCCGTAGATGTAGGTCTGGGTGGATCCGGCGGACGGCGCCACGGCCTCGTCGTTCCAGTTCGGTGCGCCGGGCACCAGCTCCGAGGCGCGGCTGCCGCCCGAGCTCAGCACCAGACCCAGCAGCGCCGCCACGCCGATCATCAGCAATCGCATCGTTCCTCTCCATCCCAAGCAAAGCGCCCGGGGGAGCGGGTCCCCCGGGCCTCCGGCGCGTCAGGTGCGCATCTTCTCGCCGGTGCGGTCGGTCGCCGCCCCGCCCATTCCGGTGGTCCCACCCGCCGTGGTCCCGCCGGTCGCCGAGCCCACCGGCCCTGTCGTCGAGCCCGTCGTGTTGCCCGTCGTGTTGCCGGTCGTGCCGCCCGTCATGCTGCCGGAGGTGCCGCCCATCCCGGCCATGGCGCTCGCCCCGGCGCTTGTCCCGGCGTTCGGCCCGGATCCCCTGCCCATGCCGGTGTGCTGGCGGACGCGCAGGTTGTTCTGCACGTGCCGTACGCCGGAGATGGATTCCACGATATCCTCCGCCCGGCGGCGGGTCATGCGGTGATCGACCGTGCCGGACAGCGTGACTTCGGCGTTGCTCACCGACACGTCGATTTCCGACGCGTCGATGTGCGGGTCGTCGGTCAGGCGGTCGTTCACGTCCTCGCGAATGCGGTCGTCGGAGCGGGTGTAGCCGCGCGGACCACGGCCGCGGTGCTGCGCGCGCATTTCGTCCTCGCGGCGCCGCCGTTCGGCGTCCTCGTCGCCGAACCAGGAGGCGATCTCGTCGCCCGCCCGTTCCAGGAAGCCGCGATCCTCGCCATAGCCACCACGGCCCGACTCACGGCCGCGCCGCCAGTCGCTGCGGCCCCAATCGCTGTCGGTGCTGCCCCATCCCCGGTCGCGGTGGCGGTCTTCGCCGTACCCGTATTCCGTGCCCATGCCGCGATAACCGGCGAAACCACGCCCCTCGCCGTAGCCTTCCTGCCGGTCGGAGTAGCGCCCGTAATCGCCGCGCCCGTAGTCGCTGCCGGAGTTCATGCGGCCCCAGTCGGAGCGGTTGCCATAGTCGCGGTCCATGCCGTAATCACGGCCCATGCGGTCCTCGCGCGCGTAGCCGGACCCGCCATAGCCGCCGAAGCCGCTGGAGCCCTGCCGGCCGGAATAGCCGCCGGACCTATATTCCTGCCGCCAATCGTCGTCGCGGCCTGCCCAGCGGCCGGACTCCCCGTAGGTCTCGCGCCCGCCCTGCCAATCGGACGCGCCTCGGCCGGACATGCCGCCCCGCCCATAATCGCGGCTTCCATAGTCGCTGCCGCCATATTCCCGGCTGCCGTAATCGCGGCTGCCTTCCCGGCGTCCGTAATCGCCCACATCGTAGGCGCCGCGCCCATAATCGCCGCGTCCGTAACCACGGTTCTCGTCCTGATCGTAAACGCTGGCGCTGCGGTTCTGCCCGCTCCAGCCACGGCCTTCGTTCCGCCAGCGATCGTCATCGCTCCAGCCGCGACCCTCGTTCCTCCACCGATTTTCGTTCTGCGCCATGGTGCAAGGCTCCCGTTTGTCGTTGAGCTCCGTCCTCCGTGACGGTCTCCGGTCAACAGTTCCTTGACCTCGGGCGTTCCCCCTTCATCCGGCACACAAATTGCTGACAAATCGCTGATGTCCGGTCATTGCCGATGTCCGGTCGGTCATCCACGCAGACTTCGGCCCCGGTCCCGCAAACCGGGGCCGCCCTTTTCCCCGCTTCAGCCATCGCGCCGCATGCGCTAGCCTCAACGCAAGCCCAGGGGAGACGCGGACATGCACGCCACAACGCTGGGGCACACGCGCCACAGCTTTCCCGACCTGAAGTCCCTGCTTGCGGCGGCCAGCCCGCACCGGTCGGGCGACGCGCTGGCCGGCATCGCCGCCGACAGCGACGAACAGCGCGCCGCCGCGCGCTTGATCCTCGCCGACCTGCCCCTGAAGACCTTCCTGGCCGAGCCCCTCGTCCCCTATGAGGAGGACGAGGTCACCCGCCTGATCCACGACACGCACGATGCCGCCGCCTTCGCCCCCGTCGCGACCCTGACGGTGGGGCAATTCCGGGAATGGCTGCTGTCGGAAGCGGCGGACAGCCCCGCCCTGGCCGCGCTCGCCCCCGGCCTGACGCCGGAGATGGTCGCGGCGGTCTCCAAGCTGATGCGCAACCAGGATCTGATCGCGGTGGCGCGCAAGGCCCGCGTCACGGCGGCCTTCCGCAGCACGCTCGGCCTGCCCGGCCGGCTGGCCGTGCGGCTTCAGCCCAACCACCCGACCGACGATCCGAAGGGTATCGCCGCCAGCATCCTTGACGGGTTGCTGATGGGTTGCGGCGACGCGGTGATCGGCATCAACCCGGCGACGGACAGCATCCCCAACACCATCCGCCTGCTGGAACTGGTGGAGGGCATCCGCACCCGCTACGCCATTCCCACCCAATCCTGCGTGCTGGCCCACATCACCAACTCCATCGCAGCCATCGAGCGCGGCGCGCCGGTGGACCTCGTCTTCCAGTCCATCGCGGGGACGGAAGCCGCCAACCGGGGTTTCGGCATCGACCTCGCCATCCTGAAGGAGGGGCGCGAGGCCGCCCTGTCGCTGAAGCGCGGCACGGTCGGCGACAACGTCATGTATTTCGAAACCGGCCAGGGCGCGGCGCTGTCGGCCGACGCGCACCATGGCGTGGACCAGCAGACGGTGGAGGCGCGCGCCTACGCCGTCGCCCGCGCCTTCAAGCCCTTGCTGGTCAACACGGTGGTCGGCTTCATCGGCCCCGAATACCTCTACGACGGCAAGCAGATCATCCGCGCCGGGCTGGAGGACCATGTCTGCGGCAAGCTGCTGGGCGTGCCGATGGGCGTGGACGTCTGCTACACCAACCACGCGGAGGCCGACCAGGACGACATGGACACGCTGCTGACGCTGCTGGGAGTCGCGGGCGTGAATTTCGTCATGGGCGTGCCGGGGGCGGACGACGTGATGCTGAATTACCAGAGCACGTCCTTCCACGACGCGCTGTATCTCCGCTCCGCCCTGAACCTGCGCCCGGCCCCGGAGTTCGAACGCCGGCTGGAGGGCATGGGCCTGCTGCGCGCGGACGGTGGCATCCGCGACCTGCCCGCCCCAGCCCTGACCACACTGCTGGGCCATGCGGAGGCCGCCGAATGAGCGACGTTCCGGTCAACGATCCCCCAACCAACGACCCGTGGGCGCGCCTGCGCCGCGTCACCCGCGCCCGCATCGGCCTGGGCCGCGCGGGCGATGCGCTGCCGACCGGCGCCCTGCTGGATTTTCAGCTCGCCCACGCCCGCGCGCGGGACGCCGTGCACACGCCCTTCGACACCGACGCGCTCGCCGCCCAGCTTGGCGGTTTGCCGGTCGTCCGCGTGACCAGCGCGGCCCCGTCACGGGCGGTCTATCTGCAACGCCCCGACCTCGGCCGCCGCCTGTCGCCGGAGAGCGCCGCCGCCCTGCCCTCCGGCCCCTTCGACGTGGCGTTCGTCATCGGCGACGGCCTGTCGGCCACCGCCGTGCACGCGCACGCCGTCCCGACGCTGAAGGCGATTTTGACCCGTTTGGATGGATGGAGCATCGCACCCATCGTTCTGGCGACCGGCTGCCGCGTGGCGCTGGGGGACGAGATCGGGGCGCGGCTGGGCGCCGGGATGGTCGCGGTGCTGATCGGCGAGCGGCCGGGCCTCAGCGCCGCCGACAGCCTGGGCATCTATCTGACCTACGATCCCAAGCCCGGCCGCCGCGATTCGGAGCGCAACTGCATCTCCAACATCCACCCGCCGGACGGGCTCGGCTACGGGGCGGCGGCAGACAAGCTGGCGTGGCTGATGCGCGAGGCACGGCGGCTGAAGCTGACCGGGGTTTCCCTGAAGGACGACGCGCCGGCCCTGGACGCGCCCCCCTTCGACGCGCCGTAACGGCTCACGCGGTCGTCGGCAGCTCCAGCAGGCGGGCCACGACGCCGCGCAACTCGTCGTTCATGAAGGGCTTGTAGAGGACGGCGTCCGCGTTGAACATCTCGGTCATCTTCAGCACGTAGCCAGCCGGCAGGTTCGGCGCGCCGCCGGACATCGCCACCACGCTGGTGCCGGGGTAACGCGACCGCACCGTCTTGATGACCTCGACGCCATCGACCTCCGGCATCAGGACGTCGGTGACGACGAGGTCGAAGGTACCCTTTTCCAGTTCCGCGATGGCGACGCGCCCGTTTTCGGCCTCCACCACCTCAAGGCCAAGCGCCTCCAGCACATCGACAACCGACAGTCGCACCGCCGGTGCATCTTCGACGACCAGAACCTTCGCCATGACCCACGCTCTCGCCAGAATTTTTGTTGTTGGTCAATATCCAGGGAACGACGCGGGTGCGGTCAAGCGCTTTGGCCGATTGCGGCGTTTTGCTGCAGACCGAGCGTGGCACGGACGGTGTGGACACGGAACCGCTCAGGCGGCGGCGATCCAGCGGCGAATGGGCATGCGGGACAGGGAGGAATTGCTGTAGGCCGTGACGTGGGAAATCTCCGCCCCGACCCAGTCGGGCAGCGGCACCAGCTGGTCGGGATGGGACAGTTCCACCTCGGCGATGATCAACCCGGCGTTGTCGCCTTCGAACACGTCGATTTCCCAGCACAGGCCGCCATGGGAAACCCGATAGCGGGTCTTCTCGATCAGCCCTTCGCGGCAGGAGTCGCGCAGCAGACGCGCGGCGGCGTCGGCCGCGATCGGGTATTCCCGCTCTTCCCGGCACAGGCCGCGACGGCGGCTTTTCACCGCGATGGTGCCGCGATCTCCAGCCAGCCGGACCCGGACCGTGTTCTCGCCATCGGAAGGAAGATAACCTTGGCGGATGCGGACACCGTCCCGGCAGAATCGGCGGACGTCCTTGCGGACCAGAAACCGTCGCTCGATCTCGATCGCCATGGCACTCGCCTTTCGGCATATCCCTGTGACCCGAAGGCTATCCGGATCGATGTGGCGGCGCAACAATGCGGGACGCGCATGCATAAGGCCACAGCCATGCGGTATTACCACTTCTCCCCATGACCCGGCAAGCGCGCCCGGCCCGCCAACTCCGAACATCGAACCCGATTTGGTGTAGAGTGGGGCCATGTCCATCGATCCGACCCCCTGGCTGATTCTGTTCGCGCTGTATGGCGCGCCCCTGCTGCACATCCTGCTGTCCCCGCGCGGGGGGCCGTGGCGACCACCGCCGGGATCGCGCTGCCCCTTCGGGCCGCGGGTCGGCTGGCTGGTGATGGTGCTGATGCTGGGGCCGGTCGGCTGGCTTCTGTTCGCCCTGCGCCGCCCCACGCGCCGGGGCTGAAAACGACTCGGCGGGAGTTCACCGGGCTTGCGGCCCGCTGGCTCCCGCCGAATCGAAACTCCCGTCGATCACAGGCCGTCTTACGGCCGTTGACCGCTTTTCTTACCGCAGACCCAGGAAGGACAGGATCAGCAGAACGACGACGACAACGCCGATGATGTAGAAAATGTTGGCCGGCATTCTTGAGTTCTCCTCCATTAATTGCCCCGCGAAGGGGCGCTTCTCGCCACGGTGGGCGGCATTGCACGGACAGCGGGGCGCCGCCCCGGACGTTCCGGCCCGGCGAGCGTCCCTAAATCCGTCCCATCAGCAGCAAGACGATCAGGACGATCAGCAGCACGCCGACGATCCCGCTCGGGCCGTAGCCCCAGGAGCGGCTGTGCGGCCATGCCGGAACCGCACCGAGAAGCACCAGGATCAGGATGATCAGCAGTATGGTGCCGACGCTCATGGCATCCTCCGATATGACGGAAACACAATGAGCAAAACGCGAACTCGACTTTTTTGTTCCTACAATGCGCGAGTCCTTGCCCTTGGCGCTGAACGATAGGGCGAATTGGAACATCGCCTTCGGGTGCCGGGATTACGTCATCCAACCGGCCCGCCGCGTCGCGGCGACCGCTTCCACAGCTTGAGGAACAGCGCCAGCTTCTCCCCACCGTCGAGCCGTTCGTCCGACAGCGCCTCCAGAAAATCGGCCAGACGCTTGGACTTCACGACGCTGTAGACGATCAGCCCCACCGTGGGCAGCAGCACCGCCAGGAACATCAGGACCCGCGTCGGCAGCGGTTCGTCCGCCGACGCGATCAGGTTCATGCCGAGGAAGCCGGTCACCAGCGTCCCGATGGTGCTGACCACCGTCACCACGGTCAGACGCAGCACCGTGTTGGCCTGCCGGCGCAGACCGTCGCTGTCGAGGTAGTCGCTCATGTCCTGCACCTCGTCGCGGATTTCGGCGTAGAGGCGCTCGGTCGCCAGATGGCCGGACCACAGGCGGAACAGGTCGCGCAACGGTCCCTGGATCGACAGTTCGTGAAACCAGTAGCGGTGGGTGAAGCGCAGGAAGATCTCGAACACCTGCCGGATGTCGCGCTTGAAGACCTTCACCGTCTCGACCTTGCCGATGTCCAGCCGGCTGACCGCCAGCACCAGACGGTCCGACAGCATCAGCAGCGCCGCGCGGTGGAAGTGCGCGACCAGCCCCAGCAGGAAATACTGGTGCCGGAACTGCCCGAGCAGCCCCGTTTCTCCGTCGGTGTAGAAGGGATCGCCGTCCGGCCCGACCATGACCATCGCGTGCCCGCAGCACAGGATGCGGCTGCGCGTCCAACCGCCCTCCGCCGCCGGATCCCAATAGCGGTCGTAGCAGTAGCGCCGCTCGAACCCGTCCAGGAAGTCCGGCGCGAAGGGCAGCGTGTCCCCGCTCCCCGGCGCCGTCGCGAAGGCCAGCCGCACCCAGTCGGCGCGCGTCAGCCGCTCCGGCTCGTCCAGCGACAGGTAGACCACCGCCGGCATTCGCTGGTACTCCAGCTGCCGGTAGCGCAGAAGCCCCGGCTCGCCCGAGTGGTGCAGCACCAGCGGACGCAGCAGGAAGGCCCAATGCGCCGCGATGTAGGGCGCCCGGTTCCGGCAGACGAAGGACAGGTACTTGTCCTTGCACTCGTAGTCCGAGACCGCCAGCACCGCCCCGTCCAGGCCGATCCATTCCACCCGGTGCGGGCACTGCGCGGCGCTGCCGTCCGGATTCCACCCCGACGGGTAGGTGCGGCCCAGCCGGAACAGCGTGTCCTGCACCTGGGGCAGCGGCATGTCCTCGCCCACCACCTCCACCGCCAGGATGGCGATGTCCACGTCGTGGAAGAAATACAGGTCCACATGCGCGACGCGGAGGGTCAACGCCTCATCACCCCGGCGCAGGGTGACCCTGACCCCGGCCACGTCCCGACGCCGGAACACCCGGATCGGTGAGCCGCCGTAGCCCGGCCGATGGTCGCCCGCCGTGCCTTCCCCGTAAAGGAAACGCTGCACGTAGGGCAGGAACGCGACGAACTCGCTGTAATGCCGCTCCTTGAAATCGGCGGGGTCGAAGGTGAACTCGTCGGCCACCTCCTGCCACGCGCAGTCGGGCCCGCCCAGCCATTCCCAGTGATTCTGGATCTGCGCGTCCGCTTTCAGCGGCATCAGCTGCACGGGCCACAGCAGCATTTCCCGGAACTTGCGCACCCGAATCTTAGCGTCCGTCATGGCGCACCTCCCCCTGGGAAGAATCCTAACAGCCCAACGCACAAAGGAGGGAATTTTGCGACATGGCGGCGCGGCAATAGCTCGTTAACCATAACGGCGGATGGTCGGCTCAATTTTTAACCAAAGCATCCCTCCGCGAGATTGCTCATGGCCGTAACGCCCACCTCCGCCGGGCCCTCCTCCACCGGACTTTTCGCCCTCTACGCCCGCGTGTTCCATGAAGCGAAGCGTTTCCGTCCGCACCTGACGGGCCTGCTCCTGCTCGGCATGCTCGGCACGCCCATCGGCCTGCTGATGCCGTTGCCCGTGACCATCGCCGTGGACAGCGTGATCGGCGGCAAGCCGTTGCCCGGCGCGGTGGCGTCCGCGGTGCCGGCCGGCCTGCTGGACAGCCCGCTTCTCCTCGCGGTCGGTCTGGTGGTGTTTGTGGCGCTGCTGACCCAGCTGCACGGCCTCGCCGACCGCCTGCTGCGCGACTGGACCGGGCAGCGCATGGTCGCCGACTTCCGCGCCAAGCTGTTCCTGCACGCCCAGCGGCTCGCCCTGGTCCGCCACGACAGCAAGGGCATCTCCGACGCGCTGAACCGCATCGAGGACGACGCCAGCGCCATCCAATGGCAGATCAGCCACGTCATCCTGCCCTTCGTCACCTCGGCGGCCTATTTCGTCGGCATGGTGTGGGTGACCGCCCTCATCAACCCGAAGCTCGCCATCGTCGCGCTGGCCGTGTCGCCGCTGTTCGCGCTGCTGACCGCCCTGTCGCACCACCGGCTGCGCAGCCGCTGGGACGCGGTGTGCGAGAAGGACAGCGCCGCCAAGTCGGTGCTGCACGAGACCCTGTCCGCGCTGCGCGTCGTCCGCGCCTTCGGCCAGGAGGAACGCGAGGTGAAGCGCTTCGCCGAGCGCACCGACGACCTGATCCGCAGCTTCATGCGCGCCGCCGTGGCGGAAAGCGGCCTGGGCTTCCTGGTGTCCGTCCTGCTGGCGTCCGGCACCGCCGCCGTCCTCTACATCGGCGTCACCGACGTGCAGGCGGGCGCGCTGACCGTGGGCGAGCTGCTGCTGGCCCTGTCCTACCTCGCCCAGCTCTATCAGCCGCTCCAGAACATGGGCCATCAGGTGGCCGCCCAGCAGAAGCTGATGGCCAACCTGCGCCGCGCCTTCGCCCTGCTGGACGAGACGGCCGACCCGGCCGAGCGCCCGGACGCCAAGCCGATGCCGCGCGCCATGGGCGACATCGCCTTCTCCGGCGTGTCGTTCGACCACGGCACCGGTCGGCCTATCCTGCGCGACATGACCTTCGCCATCCCGGCCGGCAGCCGTGTGGGCATCGTCGGCAAGTCGGGAGCGGGCAAGTCGTCCATGATCGGCCTGCTGACCCGCCTCTACGACCCGAAGACCGGCGGCGTCTATCTGGACGGCGAGGATCTGCGCGACCTGCGTCTGGCCGACCTGCGCCGCCAGTTCGCCATCGTCGGGCAGGACACGATCCTGTTCTCGACCACGGTGGCCGCCAACATCGCCTACGGCCGCCCCGACGCGACCATGCGGGAAATCGTCGCCGCCGCGAAGGCCGCCGACGCGCACGACTTCATCATGCGCCTGCCGGAGGGCTACGACACGCCGGTGGGCGAGCGCGGCATGCGCTTTTCCGGCGGCGAGCGCCAGCGCATCGCGCTCGCCCGCGCCTTCCTGTGCGACGCGCCGATCCTGATCCTGGACGAGCCGACCAGCGCCGTGGACCAGCGCACCGAACAGGCCATCATGAACGGCGTGGAGCGCCTGATGGAGGGCCGGACCACCTTCATGATCACCCACCGCCTCGCCACGCTGCGCGACTGCGGCGTGCTGATCGAGATGGAGGCCGGCCGCATCACCAACGTCACCACCGACGTCCACCAGTGGGTGTCGGGGATGAGCCTGGCGGCGTGACGGCACGGCGGCGGAGCCCGCAGGGGGTGACATCGCGCGCGCGTTAACCTCCGCGAAAGCCGCCGCCTTTTACCGTTTGCCTTCGAACAGCCTTGGGACGGATGGAGCTTCGGGAATGGCGCGCTGGATTGGGCTTCTGCTGCTCGGCTTCCTGCCCTTCGGCCCCGCGCTGGCGGAAGAGCCGCCGGCCACGATCTGCGCCGGCGACGGTGCCGGGCGCCGCTGCACGGC
>JAEZID010000109.1 GCA_023416195.1 Pseudomonadota bacterium
TTTAGAGCGCCTAACAGAAACGCTTGACCTGTTTGAAGGCGATGAGTGCGCAGGCCAAGGTTGAGAAGGCCAGGTGGATGTCGGCGCGGCGCTCGTAGCGGACGGTGAGGCGGCGGAAGCGGCTGATCCAGGCGAGTGTGCGCTCGACCACCCAGCGGTGTCGTCCCAGACGCTTGCTGTCCTCGATGCCGCGCCGGGCGATGCGGGGAATGACGTTGCGCTCGCGGCATTCGCGCCGGCAGCGCTGGTGATCGTAGGCTTTGTCGGCGTGCCGCTTGCCGGGCCGGCGGCGGGGCCGCCCGCGCGGGCCTTGGAGTGGGGGCACGGCGTCCAGCATGGTTTCCACCATGGTGGAGTCGTGGCGGTTGGCCCCGGTCAGGCGGATGGCCAGCGGAGTGCCGTTGCGGTCGGTGAGGACATGGCGCTTGGTGCCCGGACGCCCACGGTCGGTTGGGTTCGGGCCGGTCTCCTGGCCCCCCTTTTTGCCGGGATGCTGGCGCCGTCCAACGCCGCCCGGCTCCAGTCAATGCGCTTGGCCCACGCCAACTCCTGCAAGAGCACGTGCAACAGCCGGTCCCACACGCCCGCGTCCTGCCAGTCGCGCAGCCGCCGCCAGCAGGTCATGCCCGAGCCACAGCCCATCTCCACGGGCAGGTACTCCCAAGGAATGCCGGTCTTCAACACCAACAGAATGCCGGTGAGCGCTGCCCGGTTGCCCACCGGCGGACGCCCGCGGCTCCCTTCGGGCTGCACCGGGGGGAGCAACGGTTCGATGAGCGACCACAGACGGTCGGGAAGAAGAGGTGCTGCCATGCCCTCCTCAACAGCGCCAACCCCTTTCTGTTAGGCGCTCGCCTTATACAATCCGAAACGGACGGTGCCGCTCAGCCGTTCGCCGGGCCGAAGGATCGCAAGGCCGGCATCCGTCTCCTCGCCGTGGTTGATCGCGTCGGTCATGTGCGTAACGGGCTCGACACACAGATAGTTCTCGCCCTCCGGCGCGTAGACCACCAGATGGCCGAAGGGGCCGTCCGCCAGCAGGGTCAGGCGCAGACCAGACCCCACTTCGGCGCCCGGCCATGTCAGGGTCGCTCGTCCGTCCCAGCCGGTAAAGCCGTTGTCCAAAACGGTGCGGTCCATCGTCACGCCATCGGGGAAAGCCCAAACGTCGGGCAGAGGCGCCCGCTTAACCGGCAACATGGTCAGGCCGTTCAGCCAGACGGCGCCGACCCGTGCCTTCAGCACTGTGCCCGGCGGTTTCGGAAAGTAGGGATGCAGGCCGATCCCGGCCGGCATCGGCGCCTGGTCGTCGTTGCTCAGGTCGAGAACGACAGTCAGCCCATCCTCGTCCAGCGCGACGATCTGCGTTGCGGTGTAGGTCCACGGCCAAGCGCCGGCCGGGTGCCGGAAGGACAGGCGGGCGGCGGAGTCCGTCCGTTCCTCCACTCGCCAGTGGGCGCGCCACGCGTGTCCGTGGATGGCGTGTGGGCAGCCGGGCAGATCGAGCGGCAGGCGCACCTCGCGTCCGTCGAAGCGGAAGTGGCCGGCGTCGATGCGGTTGGAGAATGGGATCAGCGGAAAACAGCCCATGTCGATGGCCGACCCGGCGCGCATGGCCTCGGCCGGGGCTGGACGCATCAGCTCCACGGTGCCTTCAGGGGCGTGCCATGCCAGCCGGGCGATGGAACCGCCGTGCCGCGGGCTGAGCACGCATTCCATGGTGCCCCCCATGGAAGAACGGTGCCGCAGCGTGACGAAGTCGTCGGTGTGGCTGGTGGCGGCGCCCATATCGGCCTCCTGGCGGTCGGTCGCCGACCGGGTATCGCACACAGCGCGGGGAAAAGGGAAGCGCGTCCGCAATCGATCGCGGGACACGAAAAAAGACATTCCGCATCCGGAATTGTGACGATTAGTATGCAGCGCTTTATATACGGGCTGTTTACCGGACACGTCCGACAATGATCCGTCCTATTTACGGCCGGCATCGGCAGCGCCGCATTCCTTTGTAGGGACAGCGTGTCCAACACTTTGACCACCAGCCGCCCCGCTACCGTCGCCTCCGGCACCGCCGGCGCGCTTGACGAGGCAGACCTCTGCCACACCCTCGCCGACTTTCACGGCGTGCGGGGACGGATCGTCGTCGGCGTGTCCATGCGCCCGTATCTCGACGCCCAAGTGCTCACCCCGACCGAGTTGATTCACAGCAGCAAGCTGTTGAAGACGCTGCTGGAGCAGGGACCGCTGGTCGAGAACGCCGTCGCAAAGGTGGCGGCCGCCCAGACGCGCGCGCCGGGGCAGGATCCGAAATCCCGCCGCACTGCGATCCAGAACGCCATCAACGAGACCGCCGTGAAGGCGCGGGCGGCGCAGGTCGCCTTTGCCGGGCTGCCGAAGGGGCGCTCTCCGGTCGATGCGGTGATGGCCGCTCCGCCGGGCAAGACGCCGACCGGTGATGCCGACTACGATCTGAGGGTGGCGCTCAGCCTCGATCTGGCGGAACATCGGACCTGGTCGGCCAAGCTCGACCGGCTGATCCAGCTGTTCCAGCAGGACCGGGGCGACCGGCTGGCGGCGGCGGTGGACGGCGTCATCGGCGATGTTCTCGCATCGGTTGCCGCCACGCAGGAGCTGTTCGGGGCCCCGCTGCTGCCCGGCGCGATGCTGCTGAAGCTGTGCGAGATGCTGTTCGGCCGGATCGGCATCGATCCCAGGGGGGCGAACCGCGTCGGCCCCCTGAATGGCTGGTTCCGCCAAGGCAAGCTGCCGCTGGCCCGCGCCATGGTGCTTGAGCGTATCCGGCGCCAGTTGCGGACGCCGCAGCCGCTCGGCCGCGGGCAGGCCCCGGAAGAGGCCGAAATTCTGCGCGGCCTGCTCGGGCACCTGCTGACCCCCTTCGGCATGATCGGCGGCGGCCCGATGGCCGACGCTTTGACGATCCGCTACTCGCGCCGGCTGGAGCAGGGTGGGGCCAGCGCCTACCGCCGCTCCATCGTCGGGCTCAGCGAGGCGCAGACGGACCTGATCCGCCGCATTCATTATCTGGCCGCCATCTCCACCGTCCCGGCCGCGGAACGGCATCTCGCCGAGATCGTGGACGCTCTCGACGCCGCGCTGGGCAACGAGTTGCTGGCCGAGAACATGATCCTGCAATCGCCGGACACCGCGCTGGTCCGGCAGGGTCTGTCCGGCGCCGTCGAGGCCCTGCGCGCGTCGGGCCTGCCCGACGAGGCAAAGGCCCGGATCGCGGACCGGACCGAATTCATCGTGGACGAGTTCACCAAGAAGGGCCGTCTCGTCCAACGCCTGCGCCAGATCGAGCCGCTGTTGCGCCGCCGGACGATCCGCTTGGCGGAGTTGGCCTGCTCGGGCCTTGTCAGGGAGGAAGGGGCGCTTCCGCTCCTGCGTCAGCACATTCTGGAGATCGTTCGCCAGCCGCAGTTCCAGGCCGATCTGGTCGCCCGGCAGAATGACGAGATGGCCCAGGCCGAGGTGCGGCGCCTCTACGAACTGCTGGACAAGCTGCGGCAGGCGCCAACCACCGCTCGGGCCGGCACGTCGCCGGTTACCGTGGCGACGGCGGCGGAAACCGTGGCCATCGATCTTTCGACGGACCTTTCGACCGAGCTTTCGACCCGCGCCGTGGTCACCGCCGCTACGCCGCCGTCACCGGGCAGTTCGTCGGGGCAGAGCGATGCGGACGGACTGTGCCCCGCCTGTTTCGCCGCCAAGGCGCCGAAGGAGAGCTGCCGCGTCTGCAACTACCCGAGGCAGTCCGATAACCGGAACGGTGTCCACCTGATGCCGGGAACGACCTTGCAGGGGCGGTACAGGGTCGGTCGCATCCTGGGGCAGGGCGGCTTTGGCGCCACCTACCTCGGCTGGGACGACCGCCTTCACATCAAGGTCGCGGTGAAGGAGTTCTATCCGGCCAACCTGATCTCGCGAGTGCCAGGTTCGCTCGGCGTCATGCCCTTTTCCGAGGAGCACGGGCGTGGGTTCGCGGCCGGTCTGGTCAAGTTCCTGGAGGAAGCCCGCCTGCTCGCCCGCCTGCGAGAGGTGAAGGAGATCGTCAGCGTTCAGGACTTCTTCGAGGCCAACGAGACCGCTTATCTGGTCATGGAGCTGCTGGAAGGCCGGACCTTGAAGAAGTACGTTTCCGAAAGCGGCGGGCGGATCGACGCGCGCCGGACGCTGGCCATCCTGTCGCCCATCATGAAGGCGCTCCAGGCCGTTCACGAACAGGGGCTGATTCATCGCGACATCAGTCCCGACAACATCTTCCTGACCGCCTCGGGGGAACGCAAGCTGCTGGACTTCGGCGCCGCCCGGCACGCGGCCGGACAGGCGGCCAGCCTGACCGTGATCCTGAAACCCGGTTACGCCCCGCCGGAGCAGTATTCCCAGGACGGCAGGCAGGGTCCCTGGACCGACGTCTACGCCGTCTGCGCCACCGCCTATTGCGCCCTGACCGGCAAGCCGCCGCCCGACGCCACCAGCCGATTCATGAGCGACAAGGTCCCGAAGCCGTCCGAGTTGGGGGTGAACCTGCCGCCGGCCTTCGAAAACGTGCTGCTGGCCGGGCTGTCCATGCGCTGGCAGGGCCGGCCGCAGAGCATGCGCGACCTGCTCCGGGCCATGAGCGGAACCCTGGCTTAGCTCAGGCCCACTCGCGGACCATGATCATGCGGGTGTAGGCGTGCCGGAAGCCCAGTTCCCGCGCCGCCCGTTCCGACGAACCGGCCGGCGCCACCGCCACGGTGGCCAGATCGCAGCCGGCCGCTGCCGCCGCCGCGATCCCGGCCGACAACAGCGCCCGCTGCACGCCCCGGCCACGGTGGGTTTCCCGCGTGCTGGCCGAGAACAGGATGGCAAGGCCGTCCCGGACCGCCAACGCGGCCCCACCGGCCGGCGTGCCGCCGATGCGGGCCAGCAGGGTGGTCACCGATGGGCGGCGCGCCGTCAGGCGGGCCAGTTGGAACGAGGGATCCTTTTCTGGCACCGTGTCGCGGCCCAGAAATCCCTGGGCCACGGTCATGGCCCAATCCTCTCCGCCATCGGCGGCGATCTCGACGCCGGGCACGGCGGAAGTCGGCTCGTTGGGAGCGATGGCCCGGACGTGAGCGTTGAGGACACGGGCGATGGTGTAGCCGCGCGCGCCAAGCCCACCGGTCAGCGACCGGTCGGCCAGCGGGCAGAGATCGATGCGGGGCGTGCAGCCGCGCTGCCGGAAGAAGGCTTCGACCTCGGCAAGGTCCTGCGCGGCGACCGGGACCCCGAGTCCCAGGCCCACCGCGCGGTTGACCGGCAGGCCCGGTGCGACGAAGGCCGCCCGGCCGCCGGCCACCCCGATGGACGCCGCGCCGGAGGCGGGGTCGAGGCGGCGCGCGGTTTCCGCCACCTCGGCGCCCGTGGCCGCTTCGGACCGTTCCAGGCGGCGGGCCAGAAGGGGATCGGCGAACAGCATGGTCGAACCCACCCCCTTCCTGGCCGGCTCCTTACTTGGCGTCCGCCGCGACCTGCATCTTGATGATCTTGTCGGGGTCGGTGACCTGGCCGTTGCGGGCCTGGCTGCCCTTCTTGATGTTGTCCACGAACTCCATGCCCTGGGTGACCTTGCCCCAGACGGTGTACTGGCCGTTCAGGAACGAGGCGTCCGCGAAGCAGATGAAGAACTGGCTGTTGGCGCTGTTCGGGTCCGGCGTGCGGGCCATGGAGACCGTGCCGCGCACATGCGGCTCCTTGGAGAACTCGGCCTTCAGGTTCGGCTTGTCCGAACCGCCGCTGCCGGTGCCGGTCGGGTCGCCGGTCTGGGCCATGAAGCCGTCGATCACGCGGTGGAAGACGACGCCGTCGTAGAAGCCGGCGCGGGCCAGTTCCTTAATGCGGGCGACGTGGCCGGGCGCGAGGTCGGGGCGCATTTCGATCACAACGCGGCCGTCCTTGAGGTCGAGATAAAGGGTGTTTTCCGGATCCAAGGCCTTGGCCTCCCCCTGAACGAGAAAGAACGTGGCGACCAGTGTCGCCATGAGGATACGCGTCCACCGCAACATGCGAAACTCTCCGATGTGCCGATTCCGCGGAGGCGACCATAGGGGAAACCGGCGGCGATGCAAAGCGCCCGGCGGGTGATATGTCCTCGCAATGTCGCAAAGCCTGCCCCTCGCGCCCCGGGCCGGTGGGACGATAAGCTCACGGCCGCGTGTTCATCATGGGTGGCGGGGCGATGTCGTGGGCTTGGTGCGTGTTGCGGTGGCTGGTCAGAATCGCCGTCGTCGCCGGTGCGTCGATCGGGCTTGCCGTCTACGCCGGCGATCTGAGCGGCGCCGTGGCGACGCGCCTCTTGCAGGATGCCGGCTTTCCGGACGCGGAAGTCGTCGTCACCGACATCGGCCTGAACGCCAGCCGGGCCACCGTTTGGCTGGACAAGGCTGGGGCTGTGGGCGGAACCGTCGCCATCGACCACCCTTGGCGGGACCTGCTCGACGGCCGCGTCGCGCGGGTCGTGGTCAGCAAGGCCCGCGTTCGGCTGGATGTGGCGAAGGACGGCGGCGTCCGCCTTGCCGGGCTGGCCCTTATGGGAGGCGGGGAGGGAGGAAGCGGGGCGGGGCTCCCGGCCAATGAACTTCCTGTCGACGAGTTTCGGGTCGAGGATGGAGCCGTGACCCTGGTGACGCCACACGGCACGGCGACCGCCTCGATTCGGCTGTCCATGGCCCGGCAGGGGGCGGAGCACCAGGGTCAGGCGACGGTGACGGCGCCGGCCAAGGGGCTGCCCGCGCTTGCCGTCTGGACGGGTGGTGCGGCGGTCTCCGAGGCGGCGGGCACGCTGTCGCTCAAGGCCCGGTTCCGGTGGGG
>JAEZID010000181.1 GCA_023416195.1 Pseudomonadota bacterium
CCCCTGCTGATGGGCGGGGTGGCCGCCGCGGCGGCCGCCGCCTACGCCGGTTACGCCCGGCGCCGCAACGGGCATCATTGAGGAGGCGCGGCTGACGGTCGGGACGCGCGATCCCGCTTGGCCTCGCCGCCCGGCTTGGTCCAGAATGCCGGCCCGTACCGTCAGCCCCCGAGCCTCATCATGCCGAAGCCGGCGCCGCCGCGCGGCCGTTCGTCCATCTCGCCCCCGTCCGCCTCTCCCCGCGCCCGCAAAACCGCGCCGGCCCACCAATCGCCGCGCCCCCAGGCGGACCGCGAGCCGCAGCAAAAGCTGTTCCGCGTCGCCGGCCTGTCCGCCGTCGCCGCCCTGTTCGCGCACGACGCCGCCCGCGTCGAGCGTCTGTTCTTCGACGAGCGGCTGAAGCCCCACGTCGGCGGCTTCTGCAAGGCGCTGGCGGCGGCGCGCAAGCCCTACCGCATGGTCGATGCCGAGGAACTGGCGAAGGTCGCCGGAACGGTGCTGCACGGCGGCGTGGTCGCGTTGATCGCGCCCCGCCCGGTCCCGGCTTTCGACACGGAGGCGGCCAGACGCTGGGCTGCGGACGGCCAGCCGCTGCTGATCCTCGACGGCATCGGCAACCCGCACAATCTCGGCGCCATCCTGCGCACGGCGGCTTTCTTCGGCCTGCCGCGCGTCGTGCTGTCCGACCATCCGGGCCAGTCCCTGCCGTCGGAGTCCGCCTACCGTGTGGCCGAGGGCGGGTTCGAGTGGGTGGAGCTTTACCGGGCGGCGAACCTGCCGCTGGCGCTGAAGCGGCTGCGCGGCACCTACCGCGTCGTCGGCACCGCCCTTGGCCAAGGGCGCGCGGTGACCGACGTGGCCAGCCTCGCGACGGGCGACAAGCCGGTGGCCGTCATCCTCGGCAACGAGGAGGACGGCATGCCGCCCGCGACGCTCGCCGCCTGCGAGGAAATCCTGACCATCCCCGGCAGCGGCCATGTGCAATCGCTGAACGTCGCCGCGACCGCCGCCATCCTCATCCACGCCCTGGCGAGGCCGGTGAAGCCGTAAACCGTCAGCGCCCGCCCAGCGTCACGATCAACACCAGCGCCACCACGATAAGGGTGATGATGGGGATCATGTCCACGCCGTTCCGGTTCCAGGTCGGCGCCTTGCGCGAGGCGTGGTATCCGCCATGGGCTTGCCCCAGCCCCTCGTCGGCCCAGCCGTGCTTCGACGGCTCGACGCCGGGGGCGGAAACGGCGGGCGCCGCCGGGCTGGCCATGTCCACCACGCCGGCCCCGGTCGGGTAGGCCCGCGCGGCGCGGGGCTTCTTCAGCGATTCATCCTCCAGATCCACCTCGATGCCGGCGGTCTCCAGCCGCTCCACCACGGCGGCGACCTCCTCCGGCGTCATGGTTTCCACCGGGACTTCCCGGCCCAACTGCTCGATGCTGAGCCGGTCGCCGTTCTGTCGGCCAAGCTCGGTCAGGCGCTGCAAGGTGGCGTCGTCGATCGGCATGGTTCTGGTCTCCGCGCGTGATGTTTCTCCACTAAACGCAAATGGGGCGCGGAAGCTCCGCCCGAAACGGCAACGCGCTCCCGACTCCATTCGCCGGGAGGGCGACCTTGCCGGACCGGCGCCGCGACCCGACATACTCGCCCATTCGAACAGCCGTTCGAACGATGCCGAACGACGAGGGAGGAGACCCATGCTCGGACAATTCCTGCGCAAGCCCGCCGAGCTGCCGCGCCCCGAGGAGGCCCTGCCCGGCCGCGCGGAGGCGGTGGCCGTCCCGCCCCGCCACCACGTCAACGGCAATCCCATGACCCCGCCCTACCCCAACGGGCTGGAGGTCGCCGACTTCGGTTTGGGGTGCTTCTGGGGGGCGGAGCGCAAGTTCTGGCAGACACCCGGCGTCTGGGTGACGGCGGCCGGCTATCAGGGCGGCCACACGCCCAACCCGACCTATGAGGAGGTCTGCTCCGGCCGCACCGGCCACACCGAGGTGGTCCGCGTCGTCTACGACCCGCGCAAGGTCCGCTTCGAGGAACTGCTCCGCGTCTTCTGGGAGGCGCACGACCCGACCCAGGGCATGCGCCAGGGCAACGACGTCGGCACCCAGTACCGCTCCGCCGTCTACACCCACACGGACGCCCAGCGCGCCGCCGCCGAGGCCAGCCGCGACGCCTATCAGGAACGGCTGGACAACGCCGGCTACGGCCCGGTCACCACCGAGATCCGCGAGGCACCGCCCTTCTACTTCGCCGAGGGCTATCACCAGCAGTATCTGTCCAAGAACCCCAACGGCTACTGCGGCCTGGGCGGCACCGGCGTCACCTGCGCGATTTAAGTTTGCGGCCCCCTCCCCGACCCTCCCCCGCCTCTGGCGGTGGAGGGAGAAACAGCGGCAGTCCCCTCTCCCGCAGAGCGGGGGAGGGTTAGGGAGGGGGAAGGGTTAAGGGGGGCCATCTGCACCCCCGACTGCGACATCAGGGAGACAGCGGCAATCCGCCTTACGCGGTCTATGCCCTTGCGGTTGCGCGCCCCCTCCCCTTCCGGCTATGGTTCGGGCGGTCCATGAAAGCTCCAGGGGGCAGCCCCGCGGGGCGCCGCCCGTGAAATACGCGCCCATTCGATGATCAAAGAAAGAACCGAGCTGGCGACGTCGCACCTCAGCGGCCTGCTGGACTTCTGGCTCACGAAATCCGTCGGCGGCAAGCCGCCGGTTCCGAGTTCCATTGCCCCGGCCGATCTGCGGCCGTGGAAGGACAATATTGTCATCTTCGAGGTCATAGGGGAGGACGACTTCGTCTACTCCTATTACGGCAAGTCCCTGGCGGCGGCCTTCGGCCATTCCCGCCTCGGCGCGACGCTGGAAGACCTGCCGGAGGAGCAGCGCGCCATCCTGCGCCCCGAATACGAATCGGTGCGCCGTGAACGCCTGCCGGTGGCCCGCACCTACACCGCCGACTTCAGCGGCGTGCGGCGGAGCTGGGAACGGCTGGTCCTGCCGATGTCCAGCGACGGCGAGCAGATCGACAAGCTGCTGGTCGCCGCCTACGAGCTGCCGAAGTGCGCGCCCACCGCCCAGCCCGTCCCCCAGGCCACCACGCCGGCGACCCCGACGCCGTCCTCGTCCAACGCCAAAACTCCGGGAGCCACGGCATGACGCCGCGCACGCCCCACGTTGCCGCCCCCGCCACCCAGTCGGGCGTCGTCACCGCCGACGAGTTCAATCTGTGGTGCGCGCTGAACGGCCGTCCCTTCAACCTGATCCCCAACGCGCGCCAGGACGGCCGCGTGCTGTGGGACGTGGAGGTGCTGCCCGGCACGCCGCGCGCCGGCACGGTCTATTCGACCAACCTCGGCGACGAGGCTCTGGCCGTGGTCGCCGGCTTCGCCTTCCTGTCGGGCGTGGAATGGGCCTACGAGGCCAAGCACCCGGTGGAAGAGCCGACCCCGGCCGCGCTCGCCGCCGCGACCCCCGCGCCCCAGCCGGCCGAGCCTGCCCCCGCGACCGTTCCGGCTCCGGCGACCGCGCCGGCCGTCCCCGAAGGCCCGGTCGAATACCCGCCGAACTACTCCCTGCCGGCCATCGCGCTGCTGCAATCGCCGCCGCCGCGCCCGCCGCAGCAGCATGACGAAACCGTGCTGGCCCGCAACGCCCGCATGCTGGAAACCGTCCTGAAGAACTTCCGCGTGCGCGGCGAGATCATGGACGTGCGCCCCGGCCCGGTCGTCACGCTCTACGAGTTCGAGCCGGCCCCCGGCACCAAGTCCGCCACGGTCATCAACCTGACCGACGACATCGCCCGCTCCATGAGCGTGGTGACCGCCCGCATCGCCATCGTGCCCGGCCGCAGCGTCATCGGCGTCGAGCTGCCGAACCCCGTGCGCGAGATGGTCTATCTGCGGGAGATGTTCGACCACGACACCTTCCGCAACACGACGGCGAACCTCGCCATCGCGCTCGGCAAGGACATCAGCGGGGAGCCGGTCGTCGCCGACCTCGCCCGCATGCCGCACCTTCTGGTCGCCGGCACCACCGGTTCGGGCAAGTCGGTCGCCATCAACACGATGATCCTGTCGCTGCTCTACCGGCTGCCGCCGGAGCGCTGCCGCTTCATCATGGTCGATCCGAAGATGCTGGAGCTGTCGGTCTACGACGGCATCCCGCACCTGCTGACCCCCGTCGTCACCGACCCGAAGAAGGCCGTGGTGGCGCTGCGCTGGGCCGTGCGCGAGATGGAAAGCCGCTACGAGGCGATGTCCAAGCTCGGCGTGCGCAACATCGAGGGCTACAACGCCCGCATCGCCGAGATGATCGCCAACGGCGAGAAGATGCCCAAGCGCACCGTCCCCGGCGAGACGGAAACCGTCTTCGACATGGGGCCGAGCGAGCCGGTGCCGCTGCCCTTCATCGTCGTCATCGTCGACGAGATGGCCGACCTGATGCTGGTCGCCGGCAAGGAGATCGAGGCGGCGATCCAGCGCCTGGCGCAAATGGCCCGCGCCGCCGGCATCCACCTGATCATGGCGACGCAGCGCCCGTCGGTGGACGTCATCACCGGCACCATCAAGGCGAACTTCCCGACCCGGATCAGCTTCCAGGTCACCTCGAAGATCGACAGCCGCACCATCCTGGGCGAGGCCGGGGCGGAACAGCTGCTCGGCCAGGGCGACATGCTCTACATGCAGGGCGGTGGGCGCATCACCCGCGTGCACGGCCCCTTCGTCTCCGATTCGGAGGTCGAGGAGATCGTGCAGTACGTCAAGTCGCAGGGCGCGCCCAACTACGTCACCGCGATCACCGAGGAAGAGGACGAGGCCGTCACCATCGAGGACGACGAGGGCAGCGGCACCGGCGCCACCGGCGACGACCTCTACATGCAGGCGGTCAACCTCGTGGTGCGCGAGGGCAAGGTGTCGGTCAGCTTCATCCAGCGCCAGCTCCAGATCGGCTACAACCGCGCCGCCCGCCTCGTGGAACGGATGGAGACCGAACGCGTGGTCGGCCCCGCCAACCACCAGGGCAAACGCGAGGTTCTGCTCTCCCCCGCCGGCCTGTCGGCGAAGCGGGCGGGCGTTTAAAGGGCTAACATCTAAAGGAGGGCGTGTGATGGTGAAGGCGAACTTCGAACAGCTCGCCCTTTACAACCGCTGGGCCAACCGCCGCCTCTACGCGGCGGTGGCCGAACTGCCCGACGCGCAGTTCCGCGAGGATCGCGGCGCCTTCTTCAAGTCGCTGCGCGGCACGCTGAACCACCTGCTGGTCGCCGACCGGGTGTGGCTCCACCGCATCGAGGGCGCCGGCCCGATGCCGTCCGCCCTGGACGAGATCATCGCCGACCGCTTCGAGGATCTGCGCGCCGCCCGCGAGGCGGAGGACGAGCGCATCATCCGCGTCGTCTCGGCCCAGGACGAGGCGCGCTTCGGCGAGCCTTTCGCCTACCGCTCGATGGCCGGCACGCAGCACGAGCTGCCGCTCATCCAAATCCTGACGCACGTCTTCAACCACCAGACCCACCATCGCGGCCAGGCCCACACGCTGCTGAGCCAGTTCGGCCGCGAGGCGCCCAGCATCGACTTCGTCTATTTCCTGCTGGAAAAGTGACCATGCCCGACTTCATCACCGACGCTGCCGCCCTGGAATCCCTCTACGGCCAGCCGGCCGGCCCCTCGGTGGCGAAGGAAGTCGATCGCCTGACACCCGGCTACCGCGCCCTCGTCGAGGCGTCGCCCTTCTTTGTGCTGGCGACCTCCGGGCCGAACGGGCTGGACGCCTCCCCGCGCGGCGACGGCCTCGGCTTCGTCCGCGTGGCC
>JAEZID010000315.1 GCA_023416195.1 Pseudomonadota bacterium
CTGGGGCTGTTGGAAGGTTTGACGAAGGTCTTCTATCCGGAGGCGTCCGACATCATCGTGTTCGTCATCATGGCCGTGGCGCTGATGATCAAGCCCGCCGGCCTGTTCGGGCGGGAGAGGTGAGGCATGGCAACCGAAACCCATGGCGTAAGCCGCGACGCGGCCGGCAGCGGGACCTTGGCGTCCTCCACCGGCCTCTGGATGCTGGTCGGTCTGGCGATACTGCTGGCCGCCCCCTTCGTGCTGTATCCCGTGTTCCTGATGAAGGTGTTGTGCTTCGCGCTGTTCGCCTGCGCTTTCAACCTGCTGATCGGCTTCGCCGGCCTGCTGTCCTTCGGCCACGCCGCCTTCTTCGGCGGGGCGGCCTACATCACCGCCCACACGGTGAAGGTCTGGGGCCTGTCGCCGGAACTCGGCATCCTGCTGGGCGCCGCCTTCTCCGCGACGCTCGGCCTGCTGTTCGGCTTGCTGGCGATCCGCCGCCAGGGCATCTACTTCGCCATGATCACGCTGGCGCTGGCCCAGATGATCTATTTCATGGCCTTGCAACTGCCCTTCACCCACGGCGAGGACGGCATCCAGGCGGTGCCGCGCGGCCTGCTGTTCGGCGTGATCGACCTGACCCAGCCGCTGGCCATGTACTACACGGTGCTGGTCGTCTTCCTGTTCGGCTTCCTGGTGATCTGGCGCACCGTGCATTCGCCCTTCGGGCAGGTGCTGAAAGCGATCCGCGAGAACGAGCCGCGCGCCATTTCGCTGGGCTACCGCACCGACCAGTATAAGCTTCTGGCCTTCGTCCTGTCCGCCGCGCTGACCGGGCTGGCCGGCGGCACCAAGGCCATCGTCTTCCAGCTTGCCACGTTGACCGACGTGCAGTGGCAGATGTCCGGCGAGGTCGTGCTGATGACCCTGCTGGGCGGGATGGGCACGCTGTTCGGCCCGGTGATCGGCGCGGCCCTGGTCGTGACGCTGGAGAATTATCTGGCCGCGACCAACCTGCCGGTCACGGTGGTCATCGGCGCCATCTTCGTGATCTGCGTGCTGCTGTTCCGCCGCGGCATCGTCGGCGAGATCATCGCCCGCATGCACCGGAGGACATAGGGGACGCCGCGGCTAAAGCGGATTTCGATCCGCTTTGGACCGCGACGGCGGTCCCGGCCCGCCCATGCGGCCGAAGCCCGGCCGGCATGTGAGGCCATATGAATCTAAAGCGAATGCACATTCGCTTTAGAGCCGCAACGCCTCCTCCGCCGGCTGGTAGGGGAGCTTCTGGGCCTCGGCCACCGCCTTGCAGGTGACGGCCCCGGCGTGCACGTTCAGCCCTTCCCGCAGATGCGGGTCCTTCGCCAGCGCCGCCCGGTAGCCCTGATCCGCCAGCGCCAGCACGAAGGGCAGCGTGGCGTTGTTCCGCGCGAAGGTCGAGGTGCGCGCGACCCCGCCCGGCATGTTGGCGACGCAGTAATGCACCACCCCGTCCACCAGATAGGTCGGCTCCGCGTGGGTGGTCGGGCGGGAGGTCTCGAAACAGCCGCCCTGGTCGATGGCGACGTCCACCACCACGGCGCCGCGCCGCATGCGCGACACCATGTCCGTCGTCACCAGCTTCGGCGCCTCCGCCCCCGGCACCAGCACCGCGCCGATCACGAGGTCGGCGTCCAGCACATGCTCCTCGATGGTGTCCACGGTGGAATAGAGCGTTTGCAGCTTCGCGCCGAACTGCAAATCCAGCTCCTTCAGCCGGGCCAGCGACTTGTCGATGACGACCACTTTCGCCTCCAGCCCCATCGCCATGCGCGCCGCGTTGGTGCCGACCACGCCGCCGCCCAGCACGACGACCTTGGCCGCCGGGACCCCCGGCACCCCGCCCAGCAGCACGCCGCGCCCGCCCTGCGCCTTCTCCAGGCAATGGGCGCCCGCCTGCACCGCCATGCGCCCGGCCACCTCGCTCATGGGGGCGAGCAGGGGCAGGCCGCCGCGCGCGTCGGTCACCGTCTCGTAGGCGATGGCGACGGCCCCCGATTCCATCAGCAGCCGGGTCTGGCGGGGATCGGGGGCGAGGTGCAGATAGGTGAATAGCACCTGCCCGTCGCGCAGCAGGGCGCATTCCTGCGGCTGCGGCTCCTTCACCTTCACGACCATGTCGGCGCGCCTGAAGACGGTCGCGGCGTCCGGCACGATCTCCGCCCCGGCGGCGGCGTAGTGCTCGTCGTCAAGTCCGATGGCCGTCCCGGCGCCCGCCTGCACGATCACGGAATGCCCATGATGCGTCAGTTCGCGGACCGAGGCCGGCGTCAGGCCGACGCGGTATTCGTGGTTCTTGATCTCCTTCGGCACACCGATGAGCATCACAACCTCCGCAAGCAAAGGCCGGGGCAGGGCGATGCCGCGCGTCGCGCCGGCCGGTGAGTTGTCACCCCTGGATGTGGGACTTCCACCCCTTCCGCGCAGCCCCCGGCCGATAAATAAAAATCAGGAAAATTCCCGAACAGGAAATGCGTAGGAAAAGATAGCCAGTCCCGCAATAAAGGATAGAGAGGTAGTTTTTAGAGTTGTGGATTGCTCGTTGACTGGCGTGATATAGGGCTGGCTTGTGTCGCGGTGCACAATAATCGCCGGGCAAAGAAAATGGAGGGAACGTCCGGAACGGACGAAACGCAATCAGGAGCGAGGCATATGGCAGCAGACAAGGACGCTCAGACGGCCACCCGCGATGCGGCGAACAAGGCGCGAGGTCTCGCCGAGGACAGCGCGAGGGCCGGAGAGACGACCACGAGGCGTGCGGCCGACGCGGCGCGTTCAATGACCGAGGAAGGGACGGAGGCCACCCGCCGCATGGCCGAAACCGGAGCCCAAGCCGGGGTTGAGATGACCCGGCGCGGTGCGGAAGCCGCGCGCAATCTGATGGGGCAGGCAAGCCAAGTCGCCGGCCAGACCACCGAACAGTTCAACCGCATGATGGGCATCTCGGCGGGGACACAGGGCGAAGTCGCCCAGCAGGCTCAACAGAACATGGATGTCATGGTCCAGTGCGGCAGCGTGCTGATGGACGGCATGCAGTCGATCTGTCGCGAATGGCTGGCCTTCGCCCAGGAAGCCATGGCCCGCAACGCGGACGGCCTGAACGCGATGATGCGCAGCCGTTCGGTCCAGGACTTCTACGCCGCCCAGAGTGAAATGGTGAAGGACGAGATGGCGTTGCTGCTGAACCGCAGCGTCAAGGTTTCCGAACTCTCGGCGCGAACCGCGAACGACGCGGTGCGCCGCCTGAACGCCCGGACGGAGGCCGCTGCCCGGCAGACCCACCGCAGCGCCTGATCCGATCCGGCACGATCCATCCTGGCCTTGCGCCCCTGGTCTTCCCGACCGGGGGCGTCTTTTTGTCCGGTCTACTTCGCGACGATCCGGCCTTCCACCGCCGGGGCCACCGTCTTCCTGGCCTCCAGGTAGTTCATGACCATGGTCGCCATCAGCACGGCACCCGACGGATCGACGATGGTCCGGCCGCGCATCAGCGCCCCATACCCGTCGCCGCCCTTCAGCATGTAATCGTTGGTCGCGACCCGGTAGGTGGCGTCCAAATCCAGCGGCTTGCCGCCGACCGTCACGCCGGTCACGCGCGATCCGGCCGGCAGCTTGGGATCGTAGGTGAAGGTAAGGCCCGAGACCTGCGGGAAGCGCCCGGCCTTTTCCTCCACCTTCGACACGCCATGCTCCAGGGCGGAGCGCAGGTCGATGCCCTTCAGTTCGGTCAGGACGGCGACGTTGCCGAAGGGCAGCTCCGCGAAGATGTCCCTGCGCGTGATCGCCGAACCCGCCGGGTGCAGCGCGTCGGCGCGGATGCCGCCGCCGTTGGTGATGGCC
>JAEZID010000323.1 GCA_023416195.1 Pseudomonadota bacterium
GTCAACGCCCACCGCATCAACGCCGGCCAGATGCCCGACTGGCCAAACCCGAATTCCGGGGCGGGCGATGAGAGCGACTTCTATTTCGTCGAGGCCGCCACGCCGGAGATCGGTGTGGCCAAGCTGATCGAGATCGTGCGCGGGCGCATTCCCCGCCGATTCGGCTTCGACCCGGTGCGCGACGTGCAGATCCTCTGCCCGATGAACCGCGGCGGCATGGGCGCGCGGTCGCTGAACATCGAGCTGCAACGGGTGCTGAACCCGCCCGGCGACCTGCGCGTCGAGCGGTTCGGCTGGACCTTCGGCGTCGGCGACAAGGTCATGCAGATCGAAAACGACTACGACAAGGAGGTCTACAACGGCGACCTCGGCATCGTGTCGGCCCTCGACCCGGAGGAAGGCACCCTGACCGCCGAGTTCGACGGCCGTCCGGTGACCTACGATTACGGCGAACTGGACGAGATCGTGCTGGCCTACGCCACGACGATCCACAAGAGCCAGGGGTCCGAATACCCGGTGGTGATCATCCCCGTAATGACCCAGCATTACACGATGCTGCACCGGAACCTGATCTACACCGGCGTGACGCGCGGCAAGCGTCTGGTGGTGATGATCGGCCAGCGCAAGGCGCTCGCCATGGCCGTGCGCGGCACCCAGGGGCGCCGACGCTGGTCCAAGCTCGGGGAGTGGCTGGCTGCGGTTTAGGGGTCGCCGGGGGTTCGCTTCTGATGCTTCGGTTCCTGGGAATCCGACGCCCTGCGAACGACGCGCCGTTTGCGTTTTTTGAGATTTTGAGGCTCTTCGATGTCCGATCCTTCCGACTGCTCGCCGCCATCCACGGCGATGCCTCGAAGCGCTTCCACGCCCCCTGTTTTGGCGCCGATATACTTCTTATCGACCAGCAGTTGCCTGAACGAATGGGTTCCTGAGGTGAACGTCTCTCGGATGTAGCTGGTCGCTTTCGGCACGCGCCCCTTGTCCAGCCGCATGATCGCGCTCAATTCGGTCATATCGTCCATTTCCTCGTCCGAGTAGGCGATCGTTCCTTGGGGCGCGCTGTTCCTGGTGAGCCGGTCGAGGTCCTTGCCCATGCGCTGCCGGATCTGCTTTTTCGTCAGGTCAAGCTCTTCCGCACGTTCATCGACCATCTTGTCCAGCGCACTGGAAAGGTCGCTGTATGGCTTGGCCATGCCTATGCGTGACAGCGGCAGGTAGCCGTCCTTCTTGTCCAGATCGGGGCGGAGCAGTCCTGGCTTGATTCCGATATCCCTTCCGCGATCCAGGACAAAATATCGTCCGCCTATTTCCATTACCTTTGCCGAGAACTCGTCCGCGCGTCGCAACGCTATCTGATTTTCCATGAACTTTTTGGCGTTGTCGGCCGTCAGATTCGTCAAAGTGGTATCAACTCTTTTCCTTTCATCTTTTTTGAACAATCGAACATTTGTCGTTGCTAGCGCCGTGTAATCCGAGAAATTTTCGATCAACTTTTTCTTTCGTTCGGCAATTATTATTCGTCTTTTTGCTTCTTTTTCAATTTTTTTCCTTTCGGCCGCCTCATCTTGGAGTGCGTGCAGGTACTCCTCGGCCTGCTCTTTTGTGTCGAAGGTCTGCGATTCGTCAAGGTCCGTGTACCATCTGCCTTTGTTCTTCCCGCTCCGGTACTTGGAGACCTGCCGCTGAATGACCGTGGCGGCGGCCGGATGCGCCGCTTTGGGTTTGGCCTGAACGGCCGGGGCCGGTCGCGGCCAGTGAACGGGCGGCGGCGCAACGGATTTGGCCTGGACGATGGTGCATTCGGGCGCACCGGCCGCCGAGGTCTTTTGCTGAATCGCCGGGGCGGCGCTCCTGGCCCAGTGGACCGGTGGCGGAGCCACGGTGCCGCGTAGCGGAATCGCCGGTGGGGGCGCGTGCTTTCCCGCCGCCGCCAAAGGCGCGCTCCGTTGCTGAAGGACGCCCGTCGGGGCGTTCGGGTGCCGGTTCCAGTGGATCGGCGGCGGCGGCACGGCGTTCGGTTTCGGGGCCGCCGCTTCGGGATGCTTGCGGTTTGGTGGGAAGGGAGCGCGCTGCACCTTGGCTCCTCCGCGTTGTTGTGGTCGGGTGACGGGGCCGCGCCGGTGGGTGGGGGCTGTGTCGGCGGTCCGGGTTTCTCGCGCAAGATTGCCGCCTTAGCGCGAACTCGTGCATCATATTCTTTGGAAAAGCGCGTTCTGATCAACGGCTGTTGATTCGCGTGTTTTCATCGGAGGCATCCTCCCTTCCGATTGGGTGAAGATGGCCGCTTGGATAAAGGTGGTTGAGCCTTGTTGCTGTTCCTTGGATGATTCGGCGAATTTGGACAGCCGATGCAACGGCTCAGGACATCAGGCGCATCGTGTTGCGCTGATTGACGGTTGCGTGCGCTCTTCAGCGATCAGGCGAGCGAATCAAAGGTGTGCCGAATTGTGCAGGCAGCGCACGAGGCGGGCATGAAAGCGCATGCGCGCAGAATTCCGGTGCGAAGGAAAAATAAAAGCGTCTCCGTCCCGTTTGCGGGATCGAGCGCACGACGCATCCCTTGTGCAGCCGTGCGACGAGAATGCCGACCATACCCTAATTCCTTGAAAATGCTTCTGGAAATGAAAACCTGTGGAGGCGTCGCAGGGGCGTCGCATGCGCTCCGCGCCCGCTTGGCGGGCTGGGCGGCCCCTCGGCCAAATGTCGCAGTTCGGGCGCTCTGGCCTTTGGCGTGCTTGACGGATCGCTCCGCGCCTGTGACAAAGGTAATTCGGCATCCTCTATGAGCTTGAAGACACATGTTCGAC
>JAEZID010000400.1 GCA_023416195.1 Pseudomonadota bacterium
TCGATGTCCTCCTCCATGCAGTCGCCGACGAAGACCAGCGCGTTGACCTTCTGATTCTTGGTCTGCTTGATGCAATGGCCGAGCACGCGGGCGATCTGCGTCTGCCCGGCCATGCAGCCGACTGCGGTCATCCGCCGCAGCAGATCCTGGGAGTTGCCGATCCACGGGCTCGCCTGACATTCCCGGAACCCCCGGTAATAGACGAGCTGGATGTCCAGCCCGCCCAGCGTCGAGGTCGCCTGGAACATCTCGCCCTGGATCTGGCAGGCGCGGTCCCAGGTGGGTTCGCGGCTGGCGGTGGCGTCCATGGCGAACATCAGCCGCCCGCGCGCGCCCGTCGCCGTCCTCGGGATCGCCGCCACCTGTCTCAGGAAGGCGTCCACGTCGGCCTGCGAGGACCGTTGCTGTGCCGGCAGTTGATCGCGCTCACCCATCGCCCCGCCCCCAATCTCAACAAGCTTTCAACAAGCCTTCAGCTTGAGAAGATGGACCGCCCCGCGCGCCCGGTCGAGTATGCCCATGGTTCACACTCCATTTGAGAACGGGCCATTTGAGAACGGGCGATTCGGGAACAGGCCGGCGCGGGGGCGGGTTCCTTGACCCCGCCTCTTGCCCATGCTTCGTTGCCGGGATGACCCCCACGCCGCCCCCGGCCTTGACCCCGGCCGCCCTCCGCTCCCGCATCCTGCACGAGGATCCCGACGTCTTCGTGATCGACAAACCGGCGGGCCTCGCCGTGCACAAGGCCGGGAAGATCACCGACCACCTCGACCTCTACCTGCCCCACCTCGCCGGGGAGGACGGCGTGCCGCCCCGGCTGGCGCACCGGCTGGACCGCGACACGGCGGGCTGCCTCGTGCTGGGGCGCTCGCCCTGGGCGCTGAAGCGGCTCGGCGACATGTTCGCGGCCGGGCATGTGGAGAAGACCTACTGGGCGGTCAGCGAGGGCATCCCGGAGGAACCCGAGGGGACCATCGATCACCCGCTGCTGAAGCTGGTCGTCCCCGGCTCCTGGAACATCGTGACGCACCCGACCGGCCAGCCGGCGCTCACCGACTACCGCGTGCTGGGCACCGGCAACGGCCGGGCTTGGCTGGAGCTGAAGCCGCGCACCGGGCGCACCCACCAGCTTCGCGTGCACTGCGCCGCCATCGGCTGCCCTCTGCTGGGCGAGCCCTATTACGGCCCCGCGCGCATCCCGCCCGGCAACCTTCACCTGCTGGCGCGTTCGGTGTCCTTCACGCTGGCCTTCGACCGGGAACCGGTGGCCGCCCTCGCCCCGCCCCCGCCGCACATGCGCGCCGCGCTGGCGGCCTGCGGGTGGGACGGCTGAGCGGCCCTACCGCCCGACCTCGGTGACGCCGTCGGCCAGCCACACCATGCGGTCGAGCGCCGGATCGGCGCTGGCGATGGTCTTGCCCTTGGCCAGCACGGTGCGGCCGGTGTTGTCCACGATCGGTCCCCGGAACACCGCCGCGTTGCCGTTGGCGAGCTGCATGCGCGCCGCGTCGGCGTGCGCCCGCGCCTCCACCCCCACGGCCGGGCCGTAGGCGGTGTTCCGGACGAAGCCTGCCCCGAAGCCGCCCTGCCGCTGGCGCTTCCACGGCTTGCCGGCGGCCACCATGGAGACCGTGTCGGCGTAGGCGCGGCCCCAGTCCCATTCCGCGCCCGTCAGGAACCCCTGCGGCGCGATGGCCGACAGGTCGGTGTGCACGCCGCAGCACAGGAGTCCGTGGGACTCCGCCACCTCGCAGACCGGACGCGGCGCATCGACGTGGGCGGCCAGGACGTCCACCCCCCCGGCGGCCAGCCCGCGCGCCGCCTCGGCCACCGCTTCCGGCGGCGCACCCTCGCCGACGAAGGCCACCCGCACCGTCACGGCGGAATCGGCCCGCCGCGCACCCAGCGCGAAGGCGTTCACACAACGCAGCACCGCCGGCGCAGCGTGGGAGGCAACCATGCCTATGGCCTTGGCCCGGCTGGCGTAGCCCGCGACGATGCCGGAAATGTGCTGCGCCTCGTCCAGAAACCCTTCGTAGAAGCCGACGTTCATCGGCAGCCGGTCCTCGTCCAGGGGAGCGCCGCAGAACAGGAAGGCGGCGTCGCGGTTCGCGTCGGCCTGGGCCAGCAGGCTGGGCAGCGCCTCACCACCGGGCGCGGTCACGAAGACGACCCGGCACCCCTTCTCATTGACCAGTTCCTCGGCCGCGGCGGCGAGATGGCCGGCCGCGTCCTCGCGCTCCTCGATCCGGATGCCCGGCAGCGCGGCCAGCGCGCGAACCGCCTCGGCGTGGGCCTGGTTGTAGCCGAAGTCCGTCCGGTTTCCCCCGTAGAGGACACCGACGCCGACCTGCGCGATCTCCGGCGCGCTTCCAGCCGGTGCGTTGCCCCACGCGTTGGGGGTCGCCAGCAACACCGACGCCGCCCCGAAAGCCTTGAGCACCCCCCGGCGGTTTGGAAAGATTTTGGTCATGGCCGCCTCCATTATCGGGGGACTATACCCTTCGGCGGCGGCTGGACCAAACAAATCGCCTCAAATCCGTCCCCACGGCCCGGCGCGCCGGTTCTGTGGGAACCGCCAGACGCGTGACGGGGGCGGCACGTCGATGGGCGCGGGCCGCCATTCCACCGGTGGCGGATCGACCCGGTCGGCGAAGCGGCGGGCCAGGGTCAGCACGGCGCAGACCACCAGCGAAGCCGCCACCAGCATCCCCAGCGGCTGCTGGGTCAGGTCCAGGACCGACCACGCCGCCGCTTCGGCATGAGCCTGGGTTTGAAGATGGGCGAAACACTCGATGCAGTCGGACACGGGCACTCCCTTCCCCACCGTCGGCCTGAGTCCAGGCTAGCGGGGTTGGGCGCCGCCGTGCGGCGACAAGGATGAGACCGGCCGTCAGGAGAGGGGGGTGCGCCGAACCGGTGCCACCAACAGGCGCCACGCCCCTTCGGGGTCGTCCCGCCGCTCCCGCATCGCCACGCTCAGCGACCGCCCGATCCAGTCGGCGATCCCGACGCGGTAATGCAGGCTGTCCCAGTAGTTGGTGTCCTCCGTGGTGATGCGGGAGGCGAAGCGGAAATCCACCACGGCGGCCCCGTGCGCCGCCCCGATGCGGGCAATGCGGTCCTTGCACTCCTGCTCCCGCGCCGCGAGGGCGGAACCCGGCTGCGGCAGCGCCGCGACGTGCACCGGCATGAAGGCCAGGATCGGCTGCGTCCCGGCCGGCAGTCGGTCGACCAGCTCCTCCAGCCAGTCCAGCGCGGGATAGCGCCAGCCCTGCCGCTCCGCCTCGCCGGGGACATAGGGGGGATCGACCGGCACGACGGCCGTCTTCGGCCCGCCCCAGATCATCGGCTCGACCTTGGTCCAATCCCACTCGGACTCCGGCGGCACGAAGCGTTCGTAGCCGTCCGGCCCCAGGCGCGGCGGGCGCAGGCCCAGATGGTATTCGACCAGCCGCCCGGCGATCTCCAGCGTCTTGCCATTCAGCAGATAGGCCAGATCGTTCCAGCGGTCGTCGTCGTACATCCACGGCGGAAAAGGCCGGAAGGTCAGGCGCTGGGTGTCGGCGTCCGGCTCGCACCACACGCGGTCGATGCCGAAGACCACCGTGCGCGGGGCCGGTACCGTGCGCAGAAACAGGTCGGCGATGCGGTACTGCTCCCACGCCGTCGCGCTGTTCATGGCGAGGTTGGCGAAGCGCCCGCCGAACAGCTCGTCCAGTTGCGCCGGCCGCAGCAGCCGCGAGGTCGAGGTGCCGAAGACCGCGCTGTCGAATTTCCCGCTGCGCACCAGCCCCGGATAAAGGAAGCGCTGGTTGTCGTCCATCATCGGCCGCTCGATGGGCGGCGAGAAGGGCACGTTGTCGTAGGGATCGATCAGCAGCACGAACAGGAACAGCGCCGCGACCAGTCCCCCGGCGGTCAGCAGCAGCGTCTTCACGAAGCCGGCCCAGGTCTGAGGTTTTCTCATCGCCCGGCCCTCAGAACTGGAAATAGATGAAGTTGATGGGCTGACCCTTGCCGACCTCCAGCAGGCAGACCACCGCCACCACGGCGAAGGCCGCCGCCACGGCCCGGCGCGGCTTCAGCAGCTCGTCCACGAAGGCGAGGCTGGTCGGCCCCAGCACCGACACGGCGAAGGCGGCCGCCATCAGCAGCGGCTTCTGCAACCCGCCGCCGAAGCCGCCCGCCCCGCCCATCCCGGCCAGCATGTTGCCCGCCACCGTGAAATCCGGCGCGCGGAACAGCACCCAGCCCGCCACCACGAACAGCATGGTCAGCAGCCACGCCGCCGGCACCGGCATCGGCTTCTTGATTATTTTTCTCAGGGGGCCCTGCCACACATGGCAGACGATCAGCCCCACGCCATGGATCAGCCCCCAGGCCACGAAGGTCCAGGCCGCCCCGTGCCACAGCCCACACAGTCCCATGGTCGCCATCGTCGCCAGCACGTAGCGCCCGAAACCGGCCTTGCTGCCGCCCAGCGGGATGTACAGATAGTCGCGCAGATACCGCGACAGCGTCATATGCCAGCGCCGCCAGAAGTCGCGCACCGACAGCGCCTTGTACGGCGCGTCGAAGTTCATGGGCAGCCGGATGCCGAACAGCAGCGCAATGCCCAGCGCCATTTCCGTGTAGGCGGAAAAATCGAAGAACAGCTGAAAGCTGAAGGCCAGCGCCCCCGTCCAGGCCTCGCCGAAACCCAGAACCCCGCTCCCCGCCCCGGCAAAGATCGGGTCGGCCACGCGCGCCAGCGGATCGGCCAGCAGCACCTTCTTGGCGAAGCCCAGGATGAACAGGGCCAGCCCCTTGCCGAACCGCTCGGCGAAGCCCGACCGCAGCGGATCGTCGGCCAGCTGCGGGATCAGCTCGTTGTGGCGGACGATGGGGCCGGCGACCAGATGCGGAAAGAAGAAGACGAACAGGCAGAAGCCGCGCAACGGGTAGGTCGGCACCCGGCCCCGCCGCAAATCCACGAGATAGGAGATCAGCTCGAACGTGAAGAAGCTGATGCCGATGGGCAGCAGCACGTCGCTGCGCGGCAAGTCCGCCCCCACCAGCGCCGACAGGCTGTCCATGAAGAAGTTGGCGTATTTGAACCAGCCGAGGATGGCCAGGTTCACCACCACCCCCGCCGTCACGATCCACGACACCGGCCAGCGCCGGTACACATGCGCCAGCGCCCAGGTCGCCAGCGTCTGGCCCAGCAGCAGCGGCACGAACCGCACGTCCCACCAGCCGTAGAAGACCACGGAGGCGATGACCATCACCCACTCGCGCGCCGCTTCCCGCCGCGCCACGGCGTAGAAAAGAATCAGAACGGCCGGCAGAAAACCAAGCAAGAAGGCTTGCGAGTGGAACAGCATGCGATGCGGCGACCCCGGTGCGGACTGGGCCGTCTTGATACACCGGAACGCCACGTTTCAGGATGAAAAATCCCGGCCGGGGTCGCCCAACCTGAACGGAATGCCCGCGCCGTCCGGCCAGGCCAGCAGGTGACTGGTGCAGTCCCGGCAATCGCTGCTGCCGAAACCGGGAACCGGCACCGGCAGTCCGGCCAGCGCCGCGACCGCCGCGCACTCGTCACCATCGGGAATGATCCAGGCTCCGGCGAGACGCCCCGCGCCGGTCAGCCGGTCGATGTGCCAGCGCACCGGCTTTTCCCGGCGGAAGTGCCGCCCGACCCGCGCCCGCAGCCCCCCGGCCCCACGGGCGCTGCCGCAGTAGAGATAGCGCCCCGGCGCCAGCACCGCCGCC
>JAEZID010000453.1 GCA_023416195.1 Pseudomonadota bacterium
GCGGCCCTTCCGGTGCGGCGAGGTCGCTGACCGCGTGCCGCTGGAACTCGGTCAGGTCGGCGACGCCGGCACGCTCCGCGTTGGCGCGGCTCATGGCGATGGCGCCCGCGTCGCGGTCGCTGCCGTAAAAGCGGACGTCCGGCCTGGCCCCGCCGCCGGTGGCGCGCAGGCTTTGCCACGCCGCCTCGTCGAAGGTCGCCAATTGCTCGAACGCGAAGCGCCGCGACCGGCCGGGGTGCAGGCCGGCGGCGATCTCCGCCGCCTCGATGACGAAGGTGCCCGACCCGCACATCGGATCGACGACCGGCTCCGTGCCCTGGTACCCGCATTGCCGCAGGAAGAGGGAGGCCAGCGTCTCCCGCATCGGGGCCTTGTTGACGGCTTCCTTGTGATTGCGCTTGTGCAGGGATTCGCCGGAGGTGTCGACGCTGATGGTGCACAGGTCGTCGTCGATGCGCGCCTTGACGACGATGTCGGCCTCGGCGGAGGCCGGCGCGCCCAACTCTTCCCGGATCGCCCGTTCGATCCGCTGCGCCGCCGCGCCCGCGTGGTAGATGCGCGAGCCCTTGCAGGACGCCTCGACGCGGACGGGCACGTCGGCGCGCAGGATGTCGGCCCAGGCCACGCGCCGCGCGCGCTTGTCGAGCTGGGCCAGATGGAAGGCCCGGAAGGCGGCGACGCGCGCCAGCACGCGGGTCGCCCCGCGCAGTTCCAGGTTTGCCCGCCAGGCCTCGGGCCAGCCGCCCTTGACCGTCACGCCGCCCTTGACGGGCGTGGGCTCCCGGAAGCCCTTGGCTTGCACCTCCGCGCACAGCACGGATTCCAGGCCGGGAGCGGTCACGATGAAAATCTCGAAGTCGGCGTCTGTGTTCATCCCGCCTACATATCGCGAAGCCCCGCCGCCATCGACAAGTTTATCGGAACCCCCTTATCGCGATGGCGCCCGCATCGCGGCCGCCTGTTCGCGGATCCAGCCCCGGAAGGCCTGCAAGGGCGGATAGGATTCGCGCTTGGTCGGCCACGCGAGGTAGTAGCGCCCGGCGCTTTCCACGGGGCCGTGCAGCGCCTCCACCAGATCGCCCCGCGCAAGCTCGCTCCCGATCAGGAATCTGGGCAGAAGCGCCACGCCCATGCCGGCGGTCGCCGCCTGCGCCGCCGTGGCGAACTGGTCGATCAGCATGCCGCGCACGCCCTCAGGGCGCACACCCATGGCTTCGAACCAGCGCTCCCAGGCGTCGGGCCGTGACACCAGATGCAGGAGCGGGGCGCCCAGCAAGTCCTTCGGCTCGGCGAAGCGGTGTTTGGCGAGCAGGTCCGGGCTGCAGGCCGGCACCACCGTCTCGCTCATCAGCAGGTCGAGTTCGGCGCCCGGCCATTCCGGCGCGCCGAAATGGATGGCCGCATCGACCTGATCCACCTGGAAGTCGAAGGGGGCCAGCCGGGTGGTCAGGTTGACGGTGATCCCCGGATGCGCGGCGACGAAGGCGGGCAGCCGGGGCGCCAGCCAGCGCGTGCCGAAGGTCGGCAGGATCGCCAGATTGAGCGTGCCGCCGCGCGGGTTGGCGCGGAAGTTCAGGGTCGCCGTCGAAATGTGCTGCAACGCCTCGCGCACCTGCTGGGCGTAGGTCTCGCCGGCCAGCGTCAGCCGGACGGTCTGCCGTTCGCGCACGAACAACTCGGACCCGAGCAGGTCCTCCAGCGCCCGGATCTGCCGGCTCACCGCGCTCTGGGTCAGGTTCAGCTCGGCCGCCGCCGCCGTGAAGCTCTGATGGCGGGCCGCCGCCTCGAAGGCGCTCAGCAGGGACATCGAGGGCAGGAACCGCCGGACAATCGCCACGTCGCACCAAAACTCATTCCAATCCGTCATGAGGTTACACGGCAACGTCAATTGAAACAACGAAAGGCGTCGGCCAAGATGATGCCCGGAGCGCATGACCAGTCCGTTCGGGGAGAGGACGCCGATGAAGCACGATTCACGCAGCCATGGCCTGTGGGAGCGCTCGGCCCCTCCGCCGCCGGCCACCAATCCCCTGAACGGCGACATCGACGTGGAGGTGGCGGTGATCGGCGCCGGCTTCACGGGGCTGTCGGCGGCGCTCCACCTCGCGCAGGGCGGCGCGTCGGTCGCCGTGCTTGAGGCGGTGGAGATCGGCTTCGGCGGGTCGGGCCGCAACGTCGGCCTCGTCAACGCCGGCATGTGGGTGATGCCGGACGAGCTTCCCGCCGTGCTGGGCGATACGCACGGGCAACGGCTGCTCGACCTGCTGGGCAACGGGCCGAGCGTCGTCTTCGACCTGATCGAGCGCCATGGCATCGCCTGCGAGACCGAGCGTCAGGGCACCCTGCATTGCGCCGTGGGGGCGAAAGGCTTCAAGGAACTCAAGGAGCGCGCCCGGCAGTGGCAGGAGCGCGGCGCCCCCGTCCATCTCCTCGGCGCGGAGGAAACGGCCGGCAAGGTCGGAACCACCGCCTACGCCGGGTCGCTGCTCGATCTGCGCGCCGGGACCATCCAGCCGCTCGCCTACGCCCGTGGACTGGCCGCCGCCGCCATCGCCGCCGGCGCGGCGATCCATACCGACACCCCCGTTACGGCGGTCGCCGACGAGGGCTCCGCGTGGCGCCTGCGCACGCCGCACGGGTCGGTCCGCGCCGCCTGGGTGATTGTCGCGACCAACGCCTACACCAGCGCAATCCCCGGCGGGGTCTGGCCGGAGGTGCGGAGCGAACTCGTCCATCTGCCCTATTTCAACCTCGCGACGAAGCCGCTCGGGGACGATCTCGCCCGCTCCATCCTGCCCGAACGGCAGGGCGCGTGGGACACCTGCGAGGTCCTCAGCTCCTTCCGTTTCGACCGGCAGAACCGGCTCGTGTTCGGCAGCGTCGGGGCGCTGCGCGGGACGGGGCTGGCGATCCACCGCAGTTGGGGCCGGCGGGCGCTCGCCAAACTGTTCCCGCAGCTCCGTGGCGTGGAGTTCGAGACGGAGTGGTACGGCCAGATCGGCATGACCGACAACGCTTTGCCGCGTTTCCACCGGCTCGGCCGTCAGGTTCTGTGCTTCAGCGGCTACAACGGCCGCGGCATCGCGCCCGGCACGGTGTTCGGGCAGTGTCTGGCGCAACTTCTGCTCGGTTCGCTGAGCGAGGCCGACCTGCCGCTGCCGGTCACCGATCCCGAACCCGCCAAATACCGGGCCGCGAAGGAAGCCTATTACGAGGTCGGCGCCCAGCTGGTCCACGTCGCGGGCGCGCGCTTCTGAAGGTCCGGTGGGGCATGGCGAAAGACCGTCAGCCCCGCCTTATTCGATCGAGGTTCGGAAGCGGTAGCCGACGCCCGGCTCGGTGACGATCAGGCTCGGCCGGTTGGGGTCGGCCTCCAG
>JAEZID010000476.1 GCA_023416195.1 Pseudomonadota bacterium
GTCCATGGCAGACCCCTTCGCACCTATTCCGTGGCCCGCCGTGGTGCGCGAGCCCTATGGTGCGAAGGTACCGGGGACGGATCGGCCGTCCCATTGGGGGGAACCCTAGACCTTTTAGGGTTTACCCCAAGGACACTGTGTCGCAGGCCGCTCTTGAGGGGCGGTTGCGTTTTGTTAATGTCTCACCCGGCCTCGATCAGAAGCCGCGTCAGATCGGCGATGGAGCCGACCTCCAGCTTTTCCATGACGTTGTGCCGGTGGACCTCGACCGTCTTCAGGCTGATGTTGATCTCGGCGGCGATCACCTTGTTCGGCTTTCCCGCCACGACCAGATCGGCGACCTGCCGCTCGCGCGGCGTCAGACGGGCCAGAAGCGACCGGACATGGTCCTTGCGGGCCTGCTCCTCCCACGCGCGGTGGGACTGTTCCAGCGCCTCGTGCACCCGGTCGAGAAGCACCTGATCGTTGAACGGCTTTTCGATGAAGTCCACCGCACCCGCGCGCAGCGCGCGCACGGCCATGGGAACGTCGGCGTGCCCGGTGATGACCACGACCGTCAGCAGCGACCCGGCGCGCGTCAGCGTGTCCTGCAACTCCAGCCCGCTCATGCCCGGCATGCGCACGTCGGTGACGAGACAGCCCGGCTGCTCCGGGCGGACGGCGCGAAGAAACTCCTCGCCCGAGGCGAAGGACTCCACCGGCACGCCGAGCGCTCCGATCAACCACGCCAGCGAGTGCCGCATCGCGGGATCGTCGTCCACCACATAAACGATGCGGGACGCGCCGGCGTGGTTCGTGTCAGCGTGCATTTTGTTGCTCCTCGTTGCCGACCGGCTGCGCCTTGCCTGCGGCAGGCAGGACGAAGCGCATCACGGCGCCGCCGCCGGGGTTGTCGGTCGCCCAGAGATGGCCGCCGTGGGCTTCCACGATGGTGCGGCAGATCGACAGCCCCAGCCCCATGCCGCCCGGCTTGGTGGTGAAGAAGGGATCGAACAGACGCGACCGCGCCTCGTCGGTGAGGCCGCGCCCCCGGTCGGCGACGGCGACCTCGACCCGCCCCGCCTCGTCGCGCCCGGTGCGGACGGTGACCTCCGGCGCGCCGGTCCCCGCGCCGTCCAGCGCGTCGAGGGCGTTCATGACCAGATTCAGGACGACCTGCTCGATCTGCACCGCGTCCGCGAGGACCGGCGGCAGGTCGTCGGCCAGCGTCGTCACCACCGCGACGCCGTCGCCACGGGCGCGGGCTTCGCACAGCGACGTGGCGGCGCGGACGGCCTCGTTGACGTCCATCGGCTCCAACTGGGAGGCCCGCTTGCGCACGAAGTTGCGGATGCGCGCGATGATCCGGCCGGCGCGTTCCGCCTGCTCGGCGATGGCCCGCGTGATCTCCGCCAGCTGGGCAGGTTCCCCGGTCCCCATCTCCAGCCGCCGAGTGCAGCCGCGCGCGTAGTTGGCGATGGCGCCGAGCGGCTGGTTCAGCTCGTGGGCGAGATTGCTGGCCATCTCGCCGAGGATGGAGAGGCGGGCGACGTGGTCCATCTCCGTCTGCCGCTCGCGGGCGGTCTCCTCGGCGCGGCGGCGTTCGGCCATCTCGCGGACGAGATCCCGGTTGGCGGACCGCAGTTCGGCGGTGCGCACCTTGATCAGATGCTCCACCCGCAACGAGTGGATCGCCCACCACAGCAGAGCCAGCGCCGCGACCGCCAGCCACTCCCAATGCTCGCGCGCGATGTCGACCAGCGAGACCTCGCGCAGGTAGCGGTAGGGGCCGATGCGCAGGGACCGGAACAGCGCGTGGACCGGCTGGTAGTCGAGCGGCACCGTCCAGCCGTCATAGCCCCCGGCCCTGGCCGCCGGATGGTCGGCGGGCATCTGGAACAGGGCGACGACGACCGCCTTCGCCAGCTCCTCCGGCGTCGAGGCCAGCCGGGCCAGAGGCCAGTCCGGGTACAGGTCGGTGGACAGGGCGCAGTCGAAGCCCGGCGCGGTTCTGGGCGCCAGGACCCGGAATTGACTGGCGTCCACACGGCCCTCGGCGGCCAACTCCTCCAGCACGCAGGCCCGCAGCACCCCGACGTCCACCGTGCCGTCCCGGACCGCGAAGGCGACGCGGTCCACCGGAAAGCCGGAAAAGCGGAGTTCCTTCACGTCGCGGTAGGGATCGACGCCGGCCTTCAACATCTCGCCCCAGGCCACCTGAAAGCCGCCGAAGGCGTCCGGGTCGATGGCCATGACGGTCCGCCCCTTGAGGTCGCCGACCTCGCGGATGTCGGTGCGGTCGGCCCGGACGATCAGGGCGGAGCCGATGGCAGCGCCCGACTCCCCCGCCCGCGAGGAGCGCAGCGTGGCGATGCGGGTGACGCCGTGGCGCGCCTCAAGCTCCACATAGTTGCCGGTGTTCGTCAGGACGAAATCGACGGTGCGGGCCTGCACGGCGGCCTCCATGCCGGGCAGGTCCAGCGGCACCATCTCCGCGCCGCGCTCGGGGAACCGCTCGGCCAGATACCGGACGGTCGGCTCCCAGGCGGCGTTCGCGTGGTCGCCGCCCCGGTAGGCCAGCACGCCGACGCGGATCGGCGGTTCGGCGGCCACGGCCGCTCCCATACACACGCTCGCCCAAACACCGGCAAGCGCGCCAGCCAACGCCGGACGAACCAGAGTCGGCCAAACCAGTCGGGAAAAGATGCGCATCGCGTCCTCGGGTGACCGGGATCCTCGTCCGGCCGCATCGCCTTTATCCCAAACCGTCGAAAGGCGCCAAGCTTTACCCGATCTCCGCCACACGGCAAACGCCGCGACGGAGCCCGACCCGATGCGGCGTTCAAGGGGCGAAAATCACCGAACGGTCGATGTCGGACAGACGCGCCCGCCCGGTGAGCGCCATCGCGACCTCAAGCTCGGTCTGGAGAAGGGTCAGCATGTGGGCGACGCCGGCGAGACCGCCGACGGCCAGCGCGTGCAGCACCGGCTGGCCCACCAGCACGGCGTCGGCGCCGAGCGCGATGGCCTTCAGAACATCGGTCCCCCGGCGGATGCCGCCGTCCATCAGCACCGGCACGCGGCGGGCGGCCTTCGCGGCCACCGCCGGCAGGGCGTCGATGGTCGCGGGCAGCGTGTCGAGCGTCCGGCCGCCATGGTTGGAGACGATGATCCCGCCGGCCCCCGCCGCGATGGCCGGCTCCACGTCCTCGGGATTGAGGATGCCTTTCAGCAGGACGGGCAGCGGCGTCCGGCCGCACAGCCAGCCCACCGTCTCCCAGGTCGGGGCGGCGTGCAGCATGCCCTGGAAGACCGGGCTGCCGGGGCGGGCCGGAACGAAGATGTCGGGCGCGAGACCGGCGAGGTTGACCGGCGCGATGTCGGCGGGCAGTCGGAAGCCGGCGCGCTGTTCCATGTTGCGCACGCCGTTCACCGGCGCGTCGACCGTCAGGACCAGCGCCTTGCAGCCGGCGTCCTCCGCCCGCCGCACCAGGGTCAGCGTGTCCTCGCGGCTCGGCCGGGTGTAGAGCTGGAACCACAGCGGCGCGGTCGCCCGCGCGGCGATCTCGTCCAGCCGGACGCTGGCCTGGGTGCTGACGGTCATCCAGCTGCGGGTCAGGCCGGCGGCCTCCACCGTCGCCAGCTCGCCGTCGGGATGGACCAGCTTGTGATAGGCCATCGGCGCCAGGATGATCGGGTAATCCAGCGACTCCCCGAACAGCTCCGACCGGGCGGTGGCCTGCGACAGGTCCCGCAGCACGCGCGGCATCAGGCGCAGGCGGTCGAACGCCTCGCGGTTCGCCCGCTGGGTGATGCCGTCGGCCCCGGCCCCGGCGATGTAGGCGCGGATGGCCGGATCGACGCGGTCGTCGAAGTGGCGCTCGTAGTCGAACAGCGACACGGTGTCGGGCGGAACGATCATGGACGGTCTTCCTGCCGCGGCGCCGGTTCGGCCAGCGCCAGGGCGTGCCGGGCCAGCGCCTGGAGTTGCGGGTCGGGGTGCGGCGCCAGGGCGGCGGCCATGCTGCGGAAGAAATCCGGGAACCCGCTGTCGAGCGCGCGGCGGAACCAGCGCAGCGCCTCGTCGCGCCGGCCGTCGAGCAGCAGCGTGCGGGCGTGGTTGAAACGGCCCCAGCAGTCGCCGCCCTCGGCCGCCGCCTTGAAGAAGGCGCGCGCCCCGGCGGGGTCCTCCGGCATGGCGCGCCCGCTCTCGTGAAACAGCCCCAGCATGTTCAGCGCCTTCACGTTGCCCTTGGAGGCGGCGGCGGCGTAGAGGCGGTAGGCGGCCTCGTCGTCGGCGGGAACGCCGACGCCCCGACAATGCAGGTCGGCCAGATTGAACAGCGCCCAGGCGTCGCCGAGGTCGGCGGCCTTGCGGTAGTGGGCGGCGGCCTGGCGAGGATCGGCGGGGACGCCCCAACCGTGTTCGTGGCAGCGGCCCAGCATGTTGATGGCGCGGGCGTCGCCACTGCGCGCGGCGCTGCGGAACCAGGCGACGGCCTGCTCCCCTTCGCCGCGGTCGAGGCAGGACTGGCCGAGCGCCAGTTGCGTGTCGGTGATGCTCAGGCCCGGGGTGGAGGCTTGCGCGCCGGCCGCCATCACACCTCCGCCCAGCGGCGCAGCAGGTTGTGGTAGTGGCTGACCAGCGACAGCACGGCGTGATGGCCGTCGCCCAGTTCCTGCCGCAGTTCGATGATCGCCATGTCGAGGTCGTAGAGCATGGCGCGCTGCCAGTCGTCCCGAACCATCGACTGGGTGAAGAAGAAAGACGCCCAGCGGGACCCGCGAGTCACCGGGCTGACCTGATGCAGGCTGCTGGACGGATAGACGACGGCGTGCCCGGCCGGCAGCTTGACCGCGCGGGTTCCGTAGGTGTCCTCCACCACCAGCTCGCCGCCGTCGTAATCGCCGGGGTCGCTCAGGAAGATGGTGGTCGAGACGTCGGTGCGCATGCGCATCCCGCCGGTGCCGGGGATGGCGCGGATGCTGTTGTCGACGTGGTAGCCGTAGGTCATGGCCCGGTCGTACCGGTTGAACATCGGCGGCAGCACCCGCAGCGGCAGGGCGGCCGAGTTGAAGGCCGGGTTGCGGGCCAGCGCGCGAAGGATGACGGTGCCGAGGTCCCGGGCGGTCTCGCTGTCCTCCGGGATTTGCAGGTTGTGCTTGATGCCGGCCGCCTGGTCGCCCGCGGTGACGCGCCCGTCCACCCAGGGCGAGGCTTCCAGCACCGCCCGGCAGTGCGCGACCTCTTCGGCGGTGAGAATGTCGGGGATTTGCAGGAGCACGGCAGATATCCTCATACAAAGAAACGGGCCGCCCGTGACGGGCGGCCCTCAGACCGGAACCCCACGATCAGAAGGTCAGGCCCGTGGTCAGCATGAAGGTCCGCCCCGAAGAGGGGACCGCGCGAACGGCGTTGAACGCCGAGCTGTAGTTGCGGTGGTCGGTCAGGTTGTAGCCGTTCAGCGCCACGAAGACGTTGCGGTATTCGTAGGACACCAGCGCGTCGGCCGAGAAGGTCACCGGGACGCGGGCGGTGTTGGCGCTGTTCGACCAGTATTCCGACGCGACGTGCATGCCGCCGCCGACCGTGAACGTGCCGGGGGTGCCGGCGTCGAACTCATAGGTCGTCCACAGGCTGGCGTTGTGCTTCGGCACGTTCGGGGCGACGTTGCCGACCAGGCCCGGGTTGGTGCGGGAATCCGTCACCTTGCCGCTGAGATAGGCGTAGTTGGTGTAGACGTTCCAGCCTTCCGTCACCTTGCCGCTGAGGCTCGCCTCGAAGCCGCGCACGCGGATGCCGAGGCCGGCTTCCGAGAAGCCGTCCGTGACGGTGCCGGTGGCCGGATCGACCGAGTAGGTGTTGCTCTTCTCGGCCTGGAAGATCGCGGCGCTGACGCCCAGGCGGCCGTTCATGAAGTCGGCCTTGGCGCCGATCTCGTACAGGTCGGTCTGTTCCGGGTCGAAGTCGCGGGCGCTGTTCGGCGTCTCCGCCGTGCCGTTGGTGACCGACGAGGCGATGTCGGTGCCGACCGGCTTGTAGGAGCGCGAGTAGGA
>JAEZID010000482.1 GCA_023416195.1 Pseudomonadota bacterium
CTCAACATGCCGATCATGGACGGAATCGAGGCGGTGCAGGCCATCTCGCGGGAGAAGGGGCCGCCCTCCATCATGGTCTCCAACGAGACGTCGGAAGGGGCCGAGGCGACCATCCGCGCGCTGGAGGCCGGCGCGGTGGATTTCGTCTGCAAGAACACGTCCTTCGTGACGCTGGACTTCGCCTCCATCGAAAAGCAGCTGACCGAGAAGATCCGCCACTGGGGCCGCTGGCGCCGGACGGCCCGGGGCTGCGTTCCGGAACCGGCCCCGCCCCCCGTCCGCCGCGCCGCTCCTCCCGGCACCATATCTCCCGGCACCGCGCGCCGCCCGGACCTCGTCGTGGTCGGCGTCTCCACCGGCGGCCCGGTGACCCTGGTCGAACTGCTGGGCGCACTGGACAGGCTCCCCTGCCCGCTGGTCGTGGCGCAGCACATGCCGGCCAGTTTCACCGGCGGCTTCGCGACCTCGCTCAGCCGTTCGCTGAAGCGCCCCGTCGAGGAAGGCGCCGACGGCGCCACGCTGGAAAACGGCGTCATCACAATCCTGAAGGGCGGCATCGACTGGGCGGTGCGCCGCCTGCCCTCGGGCCGCTTCGTCCTGCGCCCGGTCCCGGACAGCGCGGAGATCCACCACCCCTCGGCCAACCAGCTGTTCCGCTCCGCCGGAGTGGAGGCCGAGGCGCCGGTCGCCGTCATCCTCACCGGCATGGGCGACGACGGCACGGAAGGGGCAAAGACCTTCGCCGTCCGCGATCGTCCCGTCCTGGTCCAGGACCCGGCGTCCTGCGCGGTGGACGGCATGCCCACATCGGCGATCCGCGCCGGCGTGGCGGGCGAGGTTCTGCCCGTCGCCGCCATCGCGCGGAGGCTCAATCATCTCTTCAACATCCAAGAAGCATAGGAAATCGGTTCGATGGCGAAGCCTGGGATCCTGCTGGTCGACGACTCGGTGCTGATGCGCACCATCATCGGCGACATCGTCCGGTCCGACGAGGAGCTGGAGCTGGTCGGCGCTGCCGAGAACGGCAAGGTCGCGCTGGACATGGTCAAGTCCCTGAAGCCGGACATCGTCCTTCTCGACATCGAGATGCCGGAGATGACCGGCCTTGAGGTGATGGAGCACCTGTCGCTGATCTCCCGCGCCAAGGTCATCATCATTTCCTCGGTGGCCCAAATCGGCTCGGCGGAAGCGGACGAGGCGCGGTCCCTGGGCGCCGTCGAGATCATCGCCAAGCCGTCCGGCACGATGAGCCTCGATCTCGCGCACAAGAAGGGCCACGACATCATCCTCGCCATCCGCCGCGCCGCCGGCCTCCCGCCTCCGGTCAGGGCCTGATCTGGCGCCTCCGGGGAGAGGGAGAAGGCGAGAGGAGCCATGAGCGAGCTGATCGAAACCCTCTGGCAGCAGTTCGGGATCGAGTCGAACGAGCACTTCGACGCCATCGAGCGCCTGCTGTCCCCGGCCGGCGCCGACACGCCGGAGCGTGAGCGCATCGCCTCGCTGTTCCGCTCCTTCCATTCGCTGAAGGGCGCTTCGCGGGCGATGGACATGTTCGGCATGGAGAAGCTCGCCCATGGGGCGGAGACCGTGCTGGGCCGGGTCCGGTCCGGCACGCTCCCCTTCTCCGACGCGGTCGCCGAGCCTCTGCTGGAATCGCTCGACGCGCTGCGCGCGCTGATGGAGGCGGCCGTCGGCGAACGCCGCGACGGCGCGCCGCCGGACGCGGTTCTGGCGAAGCTGGACGCCCTCGGCAATCCCGACCGGACGGCGGCGGCCCAACCCGCCGCCCCCGCCCCACCTCCCAAGCCCGCCCGCCTGCACGACAACGACAGGCTCATCAACCTCTTCGTCGATCTGCTGCGCGACGGCATGGCGACGCTGACCCGCGCGCTCGATCTCGACACGCTCGACGCCGAGGGGCTTCGGGAGGTCAACGATGCCTCCGAGCGGCTGGAGATCGCCTGCGAGCGGCTGAACTTCCTGCCCTTCGCCGACACCTTCCGCCAGTTCCGCGAGGACGTTTCCGCCCGCGACCCCGACGCCATACTGCGCGACCTTCAGGCGGTGGCGCTGGCCAGCACCCGTGTCGGCCGCCTGTCCGGCCGCGACGCGGGCACCGCCATCCTCGCCACGCTGCTGGCCGACCACAACGCCCAAGCCCTGACCAGGGGTGCCGCCAAGGCGCTGGACCTCATGGCCGACCCGGCGACCGCCGGCGACGACCTCGCCGCCGTGCTGGAGCGCATGGGCTCCACCCTCGACATCGTGAAGCTGCCACGCGCCGCGTCGCTGGTCCGCCGGATCGCCGACGTGGTCCGCCGCATGGCCCCGCACAGCCGCGAACGCTGGCCCGCCGTGCTGGCCGACGCGCGCCGGACCATCGACGTCATCGCCCGGCACGCCACCGCCGATCCGCCGGAGGACGTGGACAGCGATACGGCGGCGAAGCTCGAAACGCTGTTGCAGGACTTCGTCGAGACCGCCGACGCCGAGGAGGCCGCGCGCCGCCCCTTCACCGCCGATGACCTGCGTTCCCTCGGCCTCGACGCCGGGCTGCTGCGCTTTCTGTCGCCGGAAAGCGCCGCCGCGTTGCGCGACGCGGTCGGCGATCCGGCCATCGGCCTCTATGAGGTGACCGCCTTCCTGGAGACGTCGGCGGAGGTCGCCTCCGGCTTCGCGGTGTGGCTCGGCACCAAGGTGCAGGCGATCACCAACTGGCCGGAGTTCATCGACGGCAAAACCTGGCTGAAGGTCCTCGTCTCGTCGCCTCAGGATTTGGAGACGCTGCGCGACGCGCTCTCCACCATCGATCCCAGCGGGCGGTTCCTGGACATCCGCCGTTGCGTCCCCGACAAGACCGCCGCCGAAACACCGCCCGGCCCACCCGCCCAAGACAAACCCGACCAAGACACCCCCACCCAGGACACGCCCGACCTTCCCGTCCCTATTGTTCCACGCAACGTGGAGGTGTCGCCGCCGCAGCCCGCGGTTCCGGCTGTGCCCCCCGCCCGCCAGACCGCCCAGCCCGGCGGCGGCGTGCTGCGCGTGCAAGGCGAGACCATCGACCGCTTCATGGCGCGCATCGACAGCATGGTGCTGCTGTCCGGCGACCTGAACGCCACGGCCAACGATCTGCGCCTCGAACAGGCGGTCGCCGCCCTCGCTGAACGGCTCGGCGCCGGCGACCCGGACCTGCGCGTCCTTCAGGAGCTTCTGGAGCGCCACCGCCGCGAGCTGCTGGACCTCGACAGCCAGCTCAGCCGCTCCGTGGACCGCCTGCGCGAATCCGCGCTCGACCTGCGCGTGGTGCCCATCGAAACCCTGTTCAACCAGTTCCCCCGCGTGGTCCGCGAACTGGCGCGCGTCCAGGGCAAGAAGATCCGCTTCGACATGGACGGCGGCGACGTGCGCATCGACAAGAGCATGGTCGAAATGCTCTACGACCCGCTGATGCACATGGTCCGCAACGCCATCGACCACGGCATCGAATCCCCCGAGGACCGCGAGGCCGCCGGCAAGCCCGCGCAGGCCGCGCTGACGCTGCGCGCCGTCCAGCGCAACAACCGCGTCATCGTGGAGATCGCCGACGACGGACGCGGCATCTCGACCGAGGCCGTGCGCGCCAAGGCCGTCCGGAACGGCCTGATCGCGGAAGAGGACAGCCTCCGCCTCGCCCCCGCCGACATCCACGAGTTCATCTTCGCCTCAGGCTTTTCCACGGCGGAGAGGATCACCGAAACCTCGGGGCGCGGCGTCGGCATGGACGTGGTGCGCAACAACATCGCCCGGCTTGGCGGTGCCGTCACCACCCGCACGCGCGAGGGGCTCGGCACCGCCTTCGTCATCGACCTTCCGCTGTCCGCCGCGATCCTGCGCACGCTGCTGGTCCAGGTGGACGATCAGGTGCTCGCCATTCCCGACCGCTTCGTGGAGGAGGTCTGCGGTTTCGCGGGGCACGAGTTCCGCCCCCTTTCCGGCTGCTGGAGCGTGCTCCGCCGCAACCGCGTCCTGCCCGTCGTCCGCCTCGCCGACGCGCTGGGCTTCCCGGCCCACAACCATTGGCCGCCCAGCGGCGACGGCCAGCGCCTTGTCGTCGTGCTCCGCCACGGCGACCGCCGCATCGGACTGGAGATCGACCGTCTGCTGCGCCGGGGCGACCTGTTCGTGCGCGAAAGCCACCCCGGCCTCGCCGAGGTGCCGGGCGTGGGCGGCGTCTCGCTGCTGAACGACGGGCGGATCGTCGTCATACTCGACGGCGACGAACTTTACCGCCTCGCCTGCGCCGCCCAGCAGCGCGCGTCCCAA